>JANPLP010000213.1:0-3180 GCA_031426595.1 Planctomycetia bacterium
ACGATCAACCCTAAAATTTAAGCTGGACAAAGCACTAGTCGGTGTTGCGTGGATGCTGTATAAGTTGCCGCTGACGAGGCGCTTGTCAGAGCTTCGTGTGTGCGTGTCGCCATGCGGTCAGTACGCTGCGGTCAGTACGCTGCTTGCGGGGCAGGTGGCGTAAAGTGCAGCTAAAGTTTTTCTTTATTCCTCAGCGCCGCTTTAGTTGGCTTTGGCGAGGCTCTAGGGCGGTCAATGCGGCACAAAAGCTGAAAATGAGGTTAGAGTGGCTTTAGGTGAAGGATAAGGCCATTGCGGCAATCGCTATAACTCTCATACCATTAAGCATTCACTCCTGAGAGCCATAATCTTGTCCGAATTCCTACCCATTTTCATCTATCTGTTGGCCATCTTGGGCTTTGCTGCGTTTAGCTTAGTCGCCCCTCACGTTATAGCGCCGCGGAAGAAGAATGCTATCAAAGACATGCCCTACGAATCGGGTATGGATCCAACTGGGGACGCGCGAAAGCCGCTGGATGTGCGGTTTTATCTGATAGCGATCCTGTTTTTGGTGTTTGACGTTGAACTATTGTTAATCTATCCCTATGCCGTCGCATTCAACGCGCAAGACGGACTTGGGCACGAATATCGTCCGGTGGTTTTCGGCATACTGATGCTGTTGTTTGCAACTGTTGGACTGGCCTACATTTATGCGCGAAAGAAGGGTATTTTTGGATGGCGGGAACAGCGGTAAATCCGACCAAAGACGGTTTTTTTTTTACGCAACTTGATGCTGCGGCCAACTGGGCGCGTGCGAACAGTTTGTGGCCGATGCCTTTCGCGACGGCGTGTTGCGGAATTGAGCTGATGAGCACTGCGGCGAGCAAGCATGACTTGTCGCGATTTGGCAGTGAAGTGATGCGGTTCACTCCGCGTCAATGCGACCTGATGATTGTGGCGGGGCGCGTGGTGATGAAAATGTTGCCGGTGCTTCAGCGTATTTGGCTGCAGATGCCGGAACCGAAGTGGTGCATATCCATGGGTGCGTGTGCTTGCACGGGTGGCGTGTTTGATACGTATGCGGTTGTGCAAGGTGTTGACCGATTCATTCCGGTCGATGTTTACATCCCGGGGTGTCCGCCACGTCCGGAGCAGGTGATCAAGGCCATTTTGGATATGCAAGAGCAGATTAAGAAGACCGGTACGGTATGGGCGAGCGAGTTTGCGGCGCGAACGACACCCACAGGGCCGGCTCGTTTCGATGGTGAAGAAGTTTATCGGATCAAGAATCCGTTGCCTCTGACAACGAAAGATATGACTTACTCGCCAAAGCACTGAGCATAGTGGGTGATGCTTTGAGGGTGTCGAAACGCTAACGCGTTCCGCTACGGGAGTTGATGAATGTCTTTGTGGGTGTCGAAACGCTAATGCGTTCCGCTACGGCGCGGCGGCGCGGTGTGAAGACAAGACGATGGAATCAAATAGGCAAACGGCAGTGAGGGGCTAGTGGTGCACGGTGTGTGCCTGTCACTTGTTGCTTAGGGGGAGTTTATTTCTTGACTGCTAAAGCATCTCGCTCGCTGGAAGAGTTGTTTACGGCTTGGGGCGTTTCGTGTCATGAGTTTCGTCAACAATCGCAGGTCACCATTGCATCTGGCATGTTTTTGTCCGCGATGACTCAACTGCGAGACGAAGCTGGTTTTGACATGCTGACCGATGTGACCGCTGCGGACTTGCTGGAGTATGGCGGCGAAGACCGGTATCGCGTGGTTTATCAGTTGATCAATACGACGACTGGCAAGCGTTTGGAAGTCCGTGTGCATGTAAATGATCCGGAGCCGCGTTTGCCATCGATGTATCAATTATGGAAGTCAGCGGATTGGCTGGAGCGCGAAGTGTACGACATGTTTGGGGTGGTGTTTGACGGCCATCCCAATCCGAAACGCTTGTTATTGCCAGACGAGTTTCAATCGTTTCCGCTGCGAAAAGATTATCCGGTGAAGGGGCGCGGTGAGCGTCATAATTTTCCAGTCATCACGCGAGCGGAAAGTTAATCATGCCATTGAATTTATTGGATGCGGATTCAGACACTGAGTTTGCCAAGCGTGAAGGGTTGTGGACTTTAAATTTTGGTCCCCAACATCCGGCGACGCATACGACGTTGCGATTGGTGCTGGAGTTGGACGGTGAGATGATCATCGATGCGACGCCAGACATCGGTTACTTGCACAGCGGTTTTGAGAAACTGGGTGAAGTTTTAGACTTCAATCAGTACGTCACGATCGTAGACCGCATGAACTACATTTCGCCGCTAGCGAATGAGATCTCGTGGCATCATGCTTGCGAAAAACTGCTTGGCATTGAGCTTACGCCTCGCTGCAGTTATCTGCGGACTATGTTGGCTGAGCTGATGCGGATTCATGATCACTTGCTGTGCGTGGGCGCATGCATCTTGGATCTGGGTGGTGTGACGTCGATGTTCTATTGCTTGAACGAGCGTGAACGAATCTTTGATATTTGCGAAAGAGCCTCCGGTCAGCGTTTCCACACCAGCTTCACTCGAGTAGGTGGACTGCTGTATGACGTGTCGGATGAATGGCTGGCGATGGTCAAGGACTTCGTCAAGACTTTTCCATCGACGTTGAAGGACTTGAATCGCATGGTGATGAAGAATCGGATCTTCATCGAGCGAACCCAGGGAGTGGGCGTGTTGACTCGTGAGGAAGCGATCAGTGGTGGTGCTACGGGTCCGGTGGCGCGGGCGAGTGGTGTTCCGCGCGATTTGCGCCGCGACGAACCTTACCTGGCTTACAGCGATCTCGACTTTGATATAGTGTGCGCCAACGGTGGTGACTGCTTTGCAAGATTCCAAGTTCGCATGCTGGAGATCGTGGAGAGCTTGAAGATTATCGAGCAGTGCTTGGAGCGATTGCCAAAGGGGCCGATCTTTGCAGAGGGCAGTGGCAAAGAGGCGTTGCCTGACAAGCGCGAAGTGTACACGAGTATCGAGGGGTTGATCCATCATTTCGAAGCGATCATGCCGAATCGCCAAATGCAACCACCGCGTGAAAGTTTGTATGCCTACACTGAGTCACCGAATGGCGAGTTAGGTTTTTATATTGTTTCCGATGGCACGTTGCGAGCTTACCGAGCTCATACGCGTTCGCCGTCGCTGATTCACTTTGCGTTGTTTCCACAGTT
>JANPLP010000214.1:0-3215 GCA_031426595.1 Planctomycetia bacterium
GTTAGGTCCTGGTACTCATCGGTGCTCATCGGGTAGATGGAAGAAAAGACAACTTGCCGTGCCGGTTTGTAACCGGGAATTGGATCGACGGCCTGTCGGTCCAGGTGAGTCAGTGTGTCACCGATCTCGATATCTTGAACGCTCTTCACGCCGGCCACTATGTAACCTACTTCTCCCACGCTCAATTGCTTACGCGGATTCAGTTTCAATTGGTTGTAGCCGAGCTCGTCGACTTTGTAGTCGCGACCCGAATGCATAAAGTGAATCAGCTCGCCGGTCTTGAGTGTTCCTTCCATCACGCGAACTTGGAGGATCACGCCGCGATAGGTATCGAAGTGCGCATCAAAAACGAGCGCTTTGAGTGGCGCTTCGGGATCGCCTTTAGGGCAAGGCAACTGCTCAACGATTCCGGCTAGCACATCGTCAATTCCCACGCCTGTCTTGGCCGACACGGGAATGGCGATAAAAGGGTCCAGACCTAAGTCAGCATCAATCTCTTCACGCACCTTTTCGACGTTCGCGGCGGGGAGATCAATTTTGTTGATGACTGGCAGCAAAGTCAGATCGTACTCGAGAGCCAAGTAAAGATTGGCTACCGTTTGTGCTTCGACTCCTTGCGAGGCATCGACCACAATCAACGCGCCTTCGCAGGCCATCAATGATCGGCGAACTTCGTGCGAAAAATCGACGTGTCCCGGCGTATCGATAAGGTTCAGTAGATAATCTTGGCCATCTTTGGCCCGGTAGGACAATGTGATCGAGTTGCTTTTGATCGTGATGCCACGTTCGCGCTCAATGTCCATCGAATCGAGAATCTGATTGTGAAATTCTCGCTGCGTCACCGCACCACAGGCTTGGATTAGCCGATCGGCGAGAGTCGATTTGCCGTGGTCGATGTGAGCGATGATGCAGAAATTGCGAATGTTTTTCATGCGTATGTTCGTTTAAGAGTCGCTAGCGGCCAGCAGCTTGCTTCAGGTCAGCTACGATCATAGTGAAAAGGGGGTGAAACGGACAGGGAGCGAGTTTTTACCGGTAGCAAAACGCTGTAATTGCTATCGGTTGGAACCTTGCAACTGGACCTTTTTCGCAGTAACACTGTTTCACTTTAGAAGGTGTAGCTAGACGTTTACCAGGTCTCGGTCGCGGACCCCCAGAAGATAGAGCACGGCGTCCAGCCCCATCGTTGAAACGCGATGTTCGGCGGCTTGGCGGACGACGGGTTTCGCATGAAAGGCAATGCCCAATCCAGCTCGCGCCAACATCGGAAGGTCGTTAGCACCGTCGCCGATCGCGATCGTTTGCTTGCGGTCAACACCCTCTTCGCGCGCGAGTTGCTCGAGCAAATTAGCTTTGCGTTGAGCGTTCACGATCTCGCCGAGGACTCGGCCGGTAAGCTGGCCGTTGACGATTTCCAGTTCGTTCGCGTAAACGTGATCGATTGCCAGTCGCTGTTGCAAGTAATTACCAAAGTAAGTGAAGCCACCCGAGATGATTGCGGTGCGATATCCAAAGCGACGCAGCGTGGTCAGCAACAATTCGGCACCTTCGGTTACGACAAGTCGTTGAGCAACTTTCGGCAGGACACTTTCCGGTAGTCCAGCGAGGGCACTTACCCGTTTGCGAAGCGACTCGTCAAAGTCAATCTCGCCTCGCATAGCGGCTTCTGTGATCGCGCTGACCTCGTCTCCCACACCAGCTTCTTTTGCTAGTTCGTCGATCACTTCGGCTTGCAGGAGCGTCGAGTCCATATCGAGCGCGACTACGCGACGGTTACGGCGAAAGGCATCGTCTCGCTGCCAAGCCAGATCGAGGCTCAAGCGACTTGAGATGTCGAGCAAACTCGCTTTTAACTGCGCCGAATCACGCGGCTCGCCGCGCAAAGAAAACTCGACGCAAGCTCTTGTTAGGGAATTGGCCGCAATGCGCGGCGGACGTCCTGACAAGCGGGTGATGACGTCAATGTTTAAACCCTGGTCCGCCAGCATATGACTTACGGCATGAAATTGCTCGGCGGTGATAGAACGGGCAAGCATCGTCAAAATGAATCGCGATTTGCCTTGGCGGCCCACCCATTCGTCATACTCGTGATCAACGATGCGCTTCGGATTGCATTTGAGGCCGAGAGATGTTCCGCACGCCTGCAATTCTTCGATAATTAGCGCGCTGTCCTGGTCGCCGGGGATGCGGGCAAGCAACCCCAACAACAGTGACTGGTGAATTACCGCTTGGCTGACGTCAATGATCGCGCAGCCGTGTTTGGCGAGCCGCTCGGAAATCGCGGCAGTTAGCCCAGGGCGGTCTTCTCCGGTGAAACGAAACAGGATGAGCGTAGGGGTGCTAGTTGTGGCTGGATTCATGTGCGATATGGTAGCTGATTTCAGCAAATTGCCGATACCCTGCGAAGGGTTAGTAAGAATGCTCCGACTCTACGTTTCGTGGCGATTTCTTTTGGCATTCTTGGATTCCATCGTGAAGCCGCTGGTTGAATCACGCAGTCGAATCAGGTAGTAGAATCCGTCGAATGAGTTGCAGCGTTTAGTAGATGGGAGTGGGACAATGTAAATTCCGGGGCGAAGCCAGCTATTTTTTCTAGGGCGCATGACTCTACAATGACGGCCCACGTTTGTTCCCACAACTTTTATCAGGAGACTTCCCATGAACACCGAAAATATTGCAACCAAGAAACGACGGGGCACTTCGATTCCTTTGATTGCAGGGCTCTTGATTCTCGGCGGTGTTGGTTACATCTTCGGTGAGAAGATCATGACGTATGCCTTCTACCTTCAAGAATCAACGATCGCTGCAAATAAAAATACGGTTGTCGACGGTCCAGCTGCCGAGATGCCGGAAGTAGCTGGCCGCCCAGACAGCGGGGCGACTCCGAGTCCCGAGAACGCCGGTGCAAGCGGGCCCAGTGTTGATGGCTCCGGTTCTGGCCCTAGCGCCGGTGGGCCTGGTGCTGGAGCGCCTGGAGGCAACATGGATCCGGAGGAGTTGTTCGCGCAGCGCGATAAGGACAGCAATGGCAAGTTGGAAGGTGACGAAATCAGCGAACGGATGCAGACTCGCTTATCAGAAGTAGATTCTGATCAAGATAAAGCAGTGTCGAAAGAGGAATTCCTGGCCGCTTGGCGCAATCGTCAATCCTCTGGATCCGGCACCCAGCGTCCTGCGAGCGACTCTGCACCAGCAACTGAATCACCAGCAACTGA
>JANPLP010000215.1:0-1522 GCA_031426595.1 Planctomycetia bacterium
CCCAACAGGCTTGGCCGAATCGAGTTCACTTCAGTTACGGACTGCTCATTCTCCTCCAGTTGCTCTCCACCTTTTCTGTTGAAAACGCAGTTACCTTCGGATACGGGGCGGTAACGATTTCCCCGATCAGGACTTTCACCAGACTATTCAATCGCCTTCACAGGCGCACTAGCGGAACGCGTTAGCGTTTCGAAAATGCATGCACACTAAGTAATTCAGACTAAGTAATGCAGACGAAATGCTAACGCATTCCGCTACGTTTGTGCGTCAACACTGCGCCATAGCGGAACGCATTAGCGTTTCGAAACAAATTTCGATCGAAGGCCCGAAGGTCACCCGCCCACTACCCGCTGAGCAAACCGCAACTCGTCAGCGATGCCACGCGCTAACGTCGGCTGCTGCAATTCGACAGGCAGCACAGGCCAAGCGTAGGTTTCGACTTCGTAATGCCCAGTGAACCAAGCCGCACCGCCACACTCTTCGTGACCATGACACTTCAAATAGTCGCAAGCGGCTTGAATGTCCGACTGAGTCGTCTGGAGCTCACCGAACTCCGCTACATAGATGGGGACATGAAAGTGAACTCGCCAAGGAGTCACGGGGTAAGCCATCGGTGCCGCCGTCTCCGCAGACAACCACTTCTTCAAAGCCACCGGAAGGTCCTCGACAATCGCATCTAATGTTCCGCTCGCTCGGCAGCGCGTCGTCTGATGCAGGTACTTGGGTTCGTTGAAACCACGCAACTGAGCGAGCAAAGCCGACTGGCGTTCGGGCTGGTCGACGACGCGATCCCACGGAACATGCACAGCCGACGAGATCTGCACTTTGCCGATACGAATGCCGCTTCGTCGATAAGTCTCCAGTGCAGCGACTTGCGATTCGAACATCACGCCGCTGTGACAAACATCGTGGCAGACGGTGAGATAACGTCTGGCGAGCTTTGCATCGGGGCCGCTGAACAAATAGTGCTCAAAAAATTCAGCCAACTCCGTGGACGTATTTAAGATGCAGCCCGGTTCCGGCTCAATCGCCAGCACGATTTCCCGGCCGCTGTGCTGAGCCAAGTGATCTAAGAACTTGGCAACTTCTATCAAGTTATCGGCAGCCAAATGAAATTCCTCAGCGTGCCAAGGTGCATGTGGCCAGCCGATCGGAAGCGTTGAAATCGAACCGTTCGCCCCTGCGGGCAAGAGCACGTCGAGCACTTGAGCCAAACACATGCTGTAACGCGCCCTCGAATGGCAGCTCCACGTCGGTTCATACACCGCATGCTTTACGACCGCTTGATGGAAATCACCCTGCGGAAAACCATTCATGGTGTAAGGCAGAAAATGATTGCCAGCTAACCAGTCACGAAACTCGACCACCGACTGATCGTCGATCAGTTGATTGACGGCGGGTTCAGCCAACCAGAGACCGACGGGCAATCGACCGCTGGGGGCCAATTGAGTACGGACTTCGCTAGCATGCTTCAACAGATTCTCGCGAGCCTGTTCGAGCGAAGTGCCAGCATGAACGTTAG
>JANPLP010000216.1:0-3331 GCA_031426595.1 Planctomycetia bacterium
TCGTAGATGCGTCCGATTTGAGCGGTCGCTGTGCAAGCCTCAACGCGAGCGAGCGCAGCCTTTGCGGACTCTGCATCGGCTGCCGCTACAACCACGGTACCGTCATCATCCACATCAATCGTAGCGCCCGTATCCTCTTGGATCGAACGAATGTTCTTTCCGCCTGGGCCGATCAGCATACCGATCTTGTCGGAATCGATCTTGGTGCGAAGCAGTCGCGGTGCAAAGCGGCTGGTCTCGCTACGTGGGCGAGGAATCGCAGTCAGCATCTTGCGAAGGATTTCCATCCGAGCTTCGCGAGCTTGCTTGAGTGTTGCGCGAACGATGTCTTCGCTGATACCGTCGATCTTTAAATCCAACTGAATACCAGTTACACCTTCAGGCGTGCCAGCTATTTTGAAGTCCATATCGCCGAAGTGATCTTCGTCACCAATGATGTCCGTTAGCAGCACCCAATGATGATCGTGCTCTTTGACCAAGCCGATACTGATACCAGCTACTGGGTTGGTCAGCGGTACTCCGGCGGCCATCAAGCCGAGGGTTGCGCCACAGACGCTAGCCATCGACGAAGATCCGTTGGATTCGAGAATGTCGCTGATGACGCGAACGGTGTACGGGAAGTCTTCGTGGTCGGGCAAGACTGGAGCGACACTGCGCTCAGCCAATGCGCCGTGACCGATCTCGCGGCGGCCAGGGCCACGGATCGGACGACATTCGCCGACCGAGAAGGATGGGAAGTTATAGTCGAGCATAAACTTCTTGCTGTACTCTTCGACCAAGCCGTCGACACGTTGTTCATCGCGACCAGTGCCAAGCGTCACAGTGATGAACGCTTGGGTCTCACCGCGCTGGAAAATTGCTGAGCCGTGGGTGCGTGGAAGCACATCGGTTTCGCACTCGATCGCGCGTAGGCTGGTGTGATCCCGTCCGTCGGGACGTGTACCGCCCAGAATCAGATCGCGAACGATCTTCTCTTCCAAGTCGCTCCATGCACTTCCGAAAGCTGCTGTCGAGATCGCTCCGTCCGCTTTCGGGTCCGGAATGAACTCCGCCAATGCTTGTTCCTTTAAGGCCTTAACCGCGTCGGCTCGTGCATGTTTGCCCTCGGTCTGCTTGGCAGTGCGGAAGCGATCGTAAAACGTGTTGCGCAGTCGCTCGCCCAGTCCATTGTCGCTGGGAGCTTCGAAATGCACGCGCGTAGGTTGTACGCGTTGAACAAGTTGATGCATCAAGCCGATGATTTCGCGAATTGTGTGGTGCGCGAAAACAATCGCTTCCGCCATCTCGCTTTCTGGCATCTCTTGCGCGAAGCCTTCGATCATCAGAATCGATTTTTCGCTGGCCGAGACGATCAAATCCAATTCGCTTTCGTCCAGTTGATCGCTGGTCGGAAATGGAATCAAAACTCCGTCAACCTTTGCAACTCGCACTGAAGCGATCGGGCCTTGGAACGGCAGCGAACTGATCGACAGGGCAGCGGTCGAAGCGTTCATCGCGAGGATATCGCCATCGTTCTGCAAGTCGCTGCTGAGAACGACGCTTTGAACTTGGACTTCGTCATTGAATCCCTTTGGAAACAATGGGCGAATCGGGCGGTCGATCAAGCGACTGGTCAAGGTTTCTTTCATCGTTGGTCGCCCTTCGCGCTTGATGAAGCCGCCGGGGAACTTACCGGCAGCAGCCATCCGCTCGCGGTAATCGCAGGTCAACGGAAAGAAATCTGTTCCTGGACGAGAAGGTCCAGTTGCTGCTGCGCTGAGCACAACGGTGTCGCCATACTGTGCGACTACACATGCAGAAGCTTGCTTGGCGAGTTGCCCAGTTTCGAAGGACAGTACTTGCGCGCCAATTTGTTTTTCTACTCGAATCTTCACTTCACTTTTCCTATTCCAACAATTGTTACTCTACTCACTACCTACCACTTACTCATTACCGACTACTCAGTTCACATTCACTCTATTCTTCAACCTCTTCGACTCTTCACCCTCTTCGACCAGCCTCTCGCGAGTTAGTCTCGCCTGACGACAAAATCAACTCCTTAGCTTTATTGTTTCTGACTTCCTAGTTCTTATTCCAGATGTTTGGCAGTTCACTATGTTTGGCAGTTCACTCTTCGATTAGTTCAGTGTGGGAAATTTTTGGCAATGGCTGCGGCTTGAGCCAGCGAAGTACTTCCATGGTGTAAAGGTTCCGTACTGATTCGCGCAAGGTTGAAGAGCTTGCTCAGGGCAATAGGGTGCCGTGAATGATCACTGTCTGCTTTGAAGGTGACAATAGTCTACCGCCGGAGAAGACGGCTAAACAGAAAGGAAGACGCTGAAAGCTGCAACTTTGAGAGATTCGTTTTGAAGCGTTCAACAGCATCTGCACCACAATGCAAGCAGGACATACTTCGCCTTGCTCGCCACAATACACTAACCACTCTAAATTTGACTTGAACCGCGGTGAGCCGACGAACTGCACCCTACACACGAATGGCAATGCCAAGCCACTCATCAGCCACGAGCACGTCGGCTGGACCGATCCGAAAACAACAGAGGACAACCGGTTGATGGGTTGTCCTCGGGGCGATGCATTCGCCAGCTTATTTACGGATGTTGAGTCGGCCGAGCAGATCGACGTAGCTTTGCGGATCGTGACGACGCACGTAGTCCAGCAGACCGCGACGGCGGCTAACCATCCGCAACAGACCACGGCGGCTAGCGTAATCTTTGGTGTTTCCGCGCATGTGTTCCGTCAGGTGATTGATGCGACGGGTCAAAACTGCGATTTGCACAGCTGAGGAACCAGTGTCCTTTTCGCCGGCTTGGAAATCGGTGATCGCTTTCGTTTTTGTTTCTTTAGTGATTGTCATTGTTCAATAAACTTCTTGCAAACTTCCTGTGTGATCAAGCCGCGAAACGTTCGCCGCAGCCAAACGGTACTCACATTATCGACCTTCGAACCGTATACTCTCGTCCCAGACGCCTCACGTTCAACGCCTCATGTTCACAGCCTGTGCGTGTTCACTGAACATTTTCGTGGTCCGTGAATGCCGCGAACGGGGTTTCGCCGCTCCCGCAGCGACTCCGCATCCGGTTGACGCTGGCAGGTTCTGCTGCACCGCCAGCCTCATCCAAAGGCGTGGCTTCGAGAGTGAACCCGAAATGGTAGCTAATTTTTCAGTTCTCGCAACCTCAGATAAAGTAGGATTCCGTGATGTCTATCGGCTTAGCGTTTCGAGCTTTCTTTGCCGTTTTATCGCGTCGCGACTCCGCGGAGCGTGTTCGAACCGCGTTGACTGAGCCTGCCCCCGCCCCGAAAGAGAGTCTTCCCGCCCCAGCTCCCGTTG
>JANPLP010000217.1:0-8104 GCA_031426595.1 Planctomycetia bacterium
GACTATCCGTTTACCACGAAATTCCCCAACCTCGGGCGAGTGATCGTCGACATCGATCGCTCGTTCGTAATGGCCGACATCCCCGGTTTGATCGAAGGCGCGTCCGAGGGCATCGGACTCGGCCACGATTTTCTGCGGCACATCATGCGAGCCGGTATTCTTGTGCACTTGGTTGAACCGTTGCCCTCGGATGGTTCAGATCCGCTTGAAAATTACCGCGTGATCCGCAAAGAGCTCGAAACGTATAGCAATGAGCTAGCCGAACGTCCAGAAATAGTGGTGGTCAGCAAAGCCGAGATTCCTGAGTCGGCTGAAGTGTTTGATCAGTTGTCGGCTGAAGTCGGACGCGAAGTGCTTCGGATCAGCGCGGTGACTGGCGAGGGGCTCAACAAGCTGATCTACAAAATCGGTGCAGAGCTCGAACAGCGCAAGTCTCAGCCCGCGCCGCTGCCAACTGCTCTGTAGAATTTCCCGCTGTTCGCCAGACTGTTTGGATGCTGCGGCTAGGGCTTAGGTACAAGGTTGGTTCCCGTAGTTCAAGTTGCGGGTTTTGCCGATCGCACCGAACAGTCAGGCTGAGGTAGGTATTCTTTCGCTAGCCCGATGAGCTTCTAGCCCGCGATCATCCGGGTTGCTAGTTATAGTTGAAAGGGTTCAATCAAGCCGGTGTGGCTGCCTTGAGCCAATCGCAAATTCTCTTAAGTCATCAATTTCGCAATCTAAACTGCGATGAGCCAGGTAGCTGAGTATGGAATATATCGAGTGGATCCTGCACTTCGACAATCATCTTGCTGACTTTGCCGAGCAGTATGGCGGTTGGTTCTATGGATTGTTATTCGCGATCATTTTCGGCGAAACGGGACTGGTCATCGCTCCATTCTTGCCGGGCGATTCGTTGCTGTTCGCAGTCGGTGCGCTGGCGGCTGGACAACCGGAATCGATCCGCATCGAAGTGCTTTTGCCGCTGTTGATTGTTGCGGCTATTCTGGGTGACGCGACGAATTATGCGATCGGAAAGTGGGTGGGACCCCAGATCTTTCGCAGGGATACGGGTTGGTTGTTGAATAAAAATCACTTGCTGCGAGCACAAGCGTTTTATGAAAAGCACGGTGGCAAAGCGATTGTGCTAGCGAGATTTTTGCCAATCCTAAGAACGTTCGCGCCCTTCGTGGCGGGGATTGGCGGCATGCAGTACCGTCGCTTTTGGATCTACAATGTCGTCGGCGCGTTTGCTTGGGTCGGCCTATTCTTGATCGGTGGCTATGCATTTGGAGCTCAGCCGTTCGTCAAAAAGAACTTTCACATCGTGATCCTGGCTATCGTGTTTGTCTCTTTCTTGCCCATAGTATACGAGTGGTACAAATCGCGCCGCGAAGTTTCCAAGTAGCGGTAGACAAGTAGCGGTAGACAAGTAGCGGTGGACAAGTAGCGGCGGATAGGGGTGCGATCGAAACGCTAACGCGTTCCGCTACAGGATTTCGTTCCAATACTTGCCAATATCGAGCGACGCGCTACGAATTACTTTATGCGCGTAGCGTTAGAGTTCGATAGCGGTGGCGAGTCGTGATAAAAGCTGAGGATGAAATGCGGAAATTCCAATGGCAAAATGCTCCCTCGCGTCAAGTTGCAGCTTGGTTGGCTGGCATTGCCGCTAGTTTCGCTTTGGCGGGTTCTTCGAGTGCGCAGGTAGCAACTGTCCGGGAACTCAGCGAGGCTAAAGAGAAATCAACGACCGTTTTCCTGCGCATGACGAAAACGGACGACGGCCAGCCCAAGACGCTTGATACCGCTGTCACGACTTATCGGGCTTCAACTTCCGACGGAGTGACTGTCGATTTGATTGGCGCTGTGCATATTGGAGAGCGTGAGTACTACGATGAATTGAATCGCCTGTTTGATAAGTACGACGTGCTGCTTTACGAGTTGGTAGCACCTGAGAACACCGTCATTCCTCGTGGTGGTAAGCGAGAAGGTACCAACCCAGTTGCGATGCTGCAGGACTCGGCCAAAAACATGCTCGGCCTGCAGTCGCAGTTGGAGTTGATTGACTATACGAAATCGCATTTCGTTCGCGCCGACATGACCCCTACTCAAATTGCCGAGAAGATGACGGAGCGCGGAGAGACCGCATTTACAGTCGCGCTAAGCACCTTGGCGGACGTGATGAGGCAACAGAACTTAGCAACGCGATCCACGGCTGCAGATTCCGCGGCTGCACCTTCAGATAGCAGCGAAGAAGTCGATCTCTTTGACCTACTTGGCGATCCGCTAAAAATGAAACGCCTCATGGCTCAGCAGTTCGCGCAAACCGGATCGCTCGACCAAAGTATGGGTGCTTCACTGAATCAGATGTTGGTTATCGATCGTAATGCGGTAGCGCTTCGTGGGCTACAGAAGCAGATCGCCGCGGGCAAGAAAAAGATCGGTGTCTTCTATGGCGCGGCGCACATGCCAGATTTCGAAAAACGCTTGGTCGCTGACTTCGGACTGAAGAAGACGCAGCAAGTATGGTTGTCTGCGTGGGACTTGCAACGCGGCCCTTCCTCGTCAGCAACTCAGCCTGCTTCGATGCTTTTCAATCTCTTTAAAATGCTGGACGAGTAAGCAGCATATGCGACCAAATGCAACAAGGTTCAAGTAGTGGATCCTTGCAAGCTTTAAAGTCTTTCAAGCTGCGCGATGCGAGTTTTGAGTGCGGTAACTTCTGCGTCGCGGTTTTCATGTTCCAGCAAACGCAGTTCGTTATCGAGAGCTTGGACGAGCAGTTGTTTTTCGCCTGCTTTCTCGAATTGCCTTTGAGCGGCGTGGAGCGCGGCCAGGCCAGGTTCGGTATCACCGATAATCAACTGAGCCAGCGCTAGATCTGCGAGCGATTGGTTTTTTGCGGGCCAATCAGCGGCGGCCGACTGCGAAAGCGCTTTGTGAAGTAATTGAGCACCTTGTTGGTAAGCACCAGCTTGCAACTTGATGCTGCCCATGGCTGCGGTGGCTGCGGCCGAAATTACAGTGTCGCTGCTTGCCGCTGGTCCGCTGAGAATTGCGGCGGCTGCGGGCGCTTGACTCATCCCAGCCAAGCACTTGCTTTGAGCGATTCGCAACCACATATCATCATTACCTTCGGCGAGCGTCTCAGCCTTTTTAAAGTTGACCAACGCCAATTGCATTTCACCTCGATCTAATTGAGCTTGAGCGATGCCAGTCCACAACACGACTTCAGGATCGTTATCGAGGGAACACCCGAGTGCGGTAGCATACGAACCCAGCACATCGATCAACTCGGGTGGCCATGCCAGCGATTCGGGGCGGATGTGATCGGCCAGCAACCAGAAACTGACGTCAATCGGTTGTTCTTTGCGGCAGGCTGACAGATGCAGGTTGACACCTTTCGTCCAAGCTTCGGTAGCTAAGTCAGCTTGATCGCTGCGGCGAGCCGATTCGGCCACCATCAACCAAAGCTCCGCGGCCAGCAGTGAGTTGTTGGCTTGCGTAGCAACATCGACCGCTTGACGACACAACGACTCGGCCCAACCGTTTCGATCGGCGACCAGTTCTCGCAAGCCGAGCAGACGCAGCGCGTCGATGCGAACCAATGGATGGCCAACCTTTTGGGCGGCCTGCTGCAATTGAGTCGTCCTGTCGTTGCTCGGATCGCTGGTACGTAGTTCTGCTGCGAAAGCATTCCTCAACTCAAGATAATTCTTCGATGCAATCGGTTGTTCTTTAGCGAATTTGAGTAGCGAGCTCCAAGACGCCACTGGCTTTGACGACCGCTTGCTGAGCACACCCGCGACCAATTTGATGGTTGGATCGTCGGTAGAGGTTGCCCAGCGTTCAGTGAGTAACCTTTCGCTTGACTCGCGATGACGTTCAACGATCTGCGCGGCGGATTGAAATCGCTCCTTTGCCACCAGCGGTTCGAGCATGCCGAGTAAGCGTTCGCTATCGATAACTTGGGACTCCGCATCTCCCAGAACAATTTCGTGACCATCGAAGCGAATGGTGCGGGCTGGAGGGTTTGCGACTTTATTCTTTTCCAATGAGTCTGCCGCGGCGTCGAAACCTTTGGACTCGGCGGCGTTGGCGTCGGTCACATGCCGCATCAGCGCTGCGGGCGAGAGGTTGCTATCGGTCAATAAAGAGCAACCGGTGATGTGAACAATCAGGGCCGCGACCACGAAAGTTAATTTGAGTTTACGCATTTTGTTTCGCGCCGATTCAGTAGGCTGCATGAGCGCCGGAGTGCAAATGAAAGAGTTTCGCGCGTTGGCTGCACTCGGCATCCGTACGCGTAACTCGGCAAGGAAGTTTGAGATTCATTGTTCCAGTGGCCGAGGGACTGTTCGGATGTGTGCTGAGTTCACCAAGCATGAATTCGCTGGTCGCAGCAGATTCGGTAGGCGTATTGAAAACATACGGTCGAACAATGACGACCAATTCACTGCGCGAGCGACTGGAGGCTTGACGACGGAACAAGAGTCCCAGACCAGGAATGTTTCCCAGCACGGGCACTTGATCGCGAGCATCGCTGACGCTCTCTTCAATGAGTCCACCAAGTGCAACGGCCATTCCATCTTGAGCGACTACAGTGCCGCTGATCGTACGTCGCCGCACGGTATCGACGCTGATGTTGGTGACTCCCGCACCGGTCGACGCAGGGACAGGAATCGACGACCCTCCCAGCACTCGTTCGGAGTTTTCTTCGACGACCCTCAGTGTCACGGTACGGTCAGCGTTAATATTAGGAGTGATCAGCAGCGATTGGCCGACGTCACGCAGTTCGGTGATAGGAGTTGCGGCGACGGCACCATTGACGGCTCCGACACTACTTAGAACTTGTGAGGGAGTAAATCCAACTGTGAATGGAAGTGTATCGCCAACGAAAATTCGGCTGACTTCGTTATTCGCCGTTAGGATTAGCGGAGTGGCGAGCGCCGTGACGCAATTCTTACTTTGAAGCAGTTGCATGCGCACGCGAAAGTTTTTGTCGACCATTTGAAATGTCAATGCGCCAGGTACCGCGCCAGAAACACCTAATCCGTCGCCTAGACTACGCGCGACGGAAGTTGCACCTTGGAAGGCAGGGGCGAGCGAGCCGTCTGACATGGCAGTGGCCGATTTGCCTCCACCTCCAAAGTATTCGAATGCTGAGTTGAAACCATCTGCGAGAATGACTCGCAGCACTTTGACTTCCAACAAAACGGTCGGCGTGGGGACATCGAGTTGAGTCACGAGTGCGGCAATCTGTTCCATCGAACGCGTATCGCCGGTGCGTACGATGACTTGATTGTTGCGGCGAATGGTAGAGACATAAATGGTGGCTTCACGTCGCTGCATCAAATCCGCTTGAGTCCCATCGCTCAGCCGACCGTCGCGTGAAAGCTGATTTTCTAAGTTCTGAATTTCATCGGAAGAGAGGTCAGTGAGGTTATCAGCGTCCAGCGCAGAAAGGGGTTTGGTTGGAACGCGATTTGTTTGATTCTGATTTCCGAAAGTGCCGTTCGCGCCCATCGCACCGAGGCCGCCCAACGCCCCCGCTCTGCCGAGGCCCCCTAAACCGTTGTTGGAATTCATCCCACCATTCATCTGATTGGAATTGTTAGAACCTCCCAGTCCAAGTGAACGACCGTCGACCAGGTCAAAGCGGCTGAATCGACGCGAAAGATCGATCAGGTCTTCAACATCAGCGTCCGCGCGGCTCAACTGAACACGATCACCAAAGACCTGCTGGATCACTTGAGCGACGGCGGTCGGGTTGGGGTACAGAAGTGTGAAGACGCGGGTCTGCTCCTCGCGAAAGCTAGCGAGGTCCTTCTCGTATTCTTTCAACGTGGCGATGCGAACAATACCGGAAGTGGGTTCGATGCGATAGAACAGCCCGTTTGCCTTCACAATCGCTTCCAACGCACTAATCGCTGTAACCTTCTTCAAGTACGCCGTGACCATCGTCTTACCAGCTTCCGCAGAAGTGATCACGTTCAGACCCGATTGTTCAGCAAATAGCCGCATCGCTTCTGCGAGTGTGATGTCATCGAACTCAATCAGCTCAATCTGTTTGTCACCGCCGGGGAGTTGGATAGCCGCGGCCGGGACTTCCTCTGGCGCGGCACTCAAATTTCGCGACGACCGATTACGGGGCAGATCGTTGAGATGAATCGTCGCAGATTTCAGGTCTTGAGGATCATCCGATAGACTACCGTATGCCGCCCGGAGCGCAGAAGCTTGGATAACTTCCGAGGGTGGAACAGGCGCCTCGTTGATGCCGTAGGAGAGTGAGCGAATTTGCCCTGCGGCCGGGTTTATACCTAAAGACAATACCACGAATGCTAGCCAAGGCAGCGTTCGAAGGAGTTTTAGGTAAGGCAGCATTGTGACACGAGTCCGCGCAGGAATAACCTCGGTATAACACACTTCAGTCTGTATCGACTGCGTTGACTTTGCGGGTCAGTCCAGTTTTTCTAAAGGCGCGTTCGCGCCAGCGATCCTCGCATTCCTTGGTAACTCAGTAATGCTTGCATTGGCCGTCGACCTATCTGCGGTGCTCATTCACCGAGCTGCACCGAGCCTGTGGCTGTGTGCCAAATTGGACCTGCCAAGTGCTGTAAGTCTTACAAGTGATACAGAGTGAACGAACCCGGGTGCTGAAGGACTCTGTGCGGCTTAATACTTCAAGGTTTTTAGTTGATTTGTCATGCATGCGCATAACGGTGGGCTAGAGTTTTTGGATTGCACAAAAGGAACACCCCAAGTGAACAATCGGAACCTTACCGCCCTCAGTATCACTCACGATTTTGCGGTATCAAGCACCAGAGAAAGAGATGTTGCTATGAAGACCAATTTGGTAAAGCCCTTCACCAATCGCCATGCGTTCACGCTCGTTGAACTCATTGTGGTCTTGACGATCCTTGTTGGACTAGCAGGCGTCTTGATCCCGGCGGTTACTGACATGATCGCTCGCACGAATCGCAGCACTTCTGCGATCAACATCAGCGAAGTGGCTGGTGCGATCCAGCGCTACGACGCGCAGTACATGACTTATCCGAATAACTTCGACAGCTTGATGTTTGACGATGCGGGTGGCGGATTGGCCGGAGGCGATGACCTCAATACGCTGACCGCAGACTTCGTAACTGCATCGGCAGACATTGCCTTGACGGCTGGCACCGTTGCCACGTTAGCGGCTGGAGGCATCACCTCAGTGGGCTTGCACGCAGAAGACGATGCGACATTTGAACTGCCCACGCCGACGGTTTTGGCAGCGGCTGATGTCCTGAAAGGCCCAAGTGCTGCCACGCAGCAAGCTTTGGGGCTCGAGACTACTGGTGTGCTCGGCAAGTATATATTCCTAGGGGTCGGAGCGCTGTGCGATATGAACGGCAAGACGACGATTGATGCGCCGGTTCACTTCCCTCGCAATGCAACGACAAACCCAGAAACCACCTACGCTCGCTTTATCGCGGTCTTCCAAATCACTGATGGTGTTGTCGACCTGACTTACCCTCAAGGTGCTCCGCTTACTCGAGCCAAGTTTGTTGGTGTCGTAGCTCCAGATGCACTCGGCCTCAGTGACGAACTTGATGGATACTTCCACATCGCATCGAACAACTAAGTTCGGTCGTCGAAAAAATGGAGATGGGCTAGTCGAGGACAACTCGGCTAGCTATCTCGCATAGAGGATAGATTTGAATCCGCGATAGCGAAGGTCACGAAGATCATGAAATCGCGATATGCGCTTACGCTCATTGAACTCATCGTAGTTCTAAGTATTCTCATCGCTCTTAGCGGCATTCTGCTGCCTTTGTGCGCGAATGGTATCACCAGCGCTGCGGAAACCGTAACACGCACCACGCTTTGTGAAACGCGTACCGCATTGTTGCAGTACTGGCACGACACCAAACTGCTACAACTCGACGGCATAGCCACCGCCGCATCAGAAGCACAGCGATTTGAGGTCAAGTGGTTATTCCTCAGCCCCATCACCGACAGCAGCCTTGCCGATTTTGATCCTAATCTGCGAAGCGGCTGGAATGGCCCCTACGTGACCACGTCAACTGCCGATGCTGGCGCCATTGGCAGTCCAAATTTAGTGGATGCCTGGAATCGCCCT
>JANPLP010000218.1:0-4503 GCA_031426595.1 Planctomycetia bacterium
GACTTTCGCTGCTACAGCTCCTCTGATCTTCCCCTCAATGAAATCGTAGTAAAGCCTACGATTGGTGCTGGTGCTTGCGACACCTTTCGATTGAATCGCCAGGGGCCTGCTGATTTCGAGAAGGCATTGCAAGCCCTATCATCACAAGCGGTCATGATCCAGCCGTTTCTTCAGTCAGTTGTTGAACGCGGGGAGTTTTCGTTGTTCTACTTTGGCAACGAATTTAGCCACTGCATTCGCAAACTCCCGAAAAGCGGTGATTTTCGAGTTCAAGAAGAGCATGGTGGACTGATCAATCTCTGCCCTGCAGAAAGCGACATGTTAGCGATAAGCCAGCGCGTTTTGCAAGTGCTAGGCGAGCCGCTGTTGTACGCAAGGATTGACTTGGTCTATTTGCCAAGCGAAGAGTTGGGGGTCATCGAAGTGGAGCTGATCGAGCCATCGCTGTACTTCGGTTACGATGAACGGTCGGCGAGCCGATTTGCGGCGGCCTTGGATCGAATGTATCGCTCATGAACAGCTTTGAAACTAACCGGTGGATCCTGCGATGTTCAACTTGCCTGAATTAAACCTTCAGCACAACGTGCAGTGGATCCGTATTCCAGCCGAACTGGATGTACCGGTAACTGCAAGAGTCAAAGCCATACTTGATTCAGCAGCCATGCGACGCTTGACACGTGTAACGCAGTTGGGCTTGGTCAGTTTGGTGTATCCAGGCGCAACGCACTCTCGCATGGAACATAGCCTTGGAGTCTACCGTCTGGCAGTTCAGGTGCTCAATCATTTGCTCCGCACGTCGGATTTTGAGCAGTCATTAACAGAATCAAAGGCGAAAATTTTTCTGGTTGCGGCTTTGGTACATGACATCGGTCATTGGCCGTTCTGTCATCCTTTGGAAGACATGAAGTTGCCATGGATGCCTAAACATGAACATCTAGCCCGCGCTTTGCTGTGCGACAGTGAACTCGCTACGATCCTGCAGGAGCTCTGGCAGGTGGAACCAGAAAGCGTGGCAGAGTTTCTTGCGCCGGCGAAAGGGGCGGAGCCAGACTTATTGCGGAGTTTGCTGAACGGCCCAATCGATGTCGACAAGATGGATTACTTGCAGCGAGACAGCTTGCATGCGGGCGTACCCTATGGTCGAAACTTCGATATCGGTCGATTGATTAACAGCTTGTGTGCCGGTCCGAATGGAAATCGCCTAGCGATCACAAACAAAGGAAAGACAGCAGCCGAGATGATGGTATTCGCTCGCTATGTCATGTTCAGTGAAGTTTATTGGCATCATGCGGTTCGCGGTGCAACCGCCATGCTGCAACGAGCAATTTTTGAGTTGTCGCGCACGTCGGAGATTGGCTCGGCTGATTCGCAGCAGTCTATGGTTGGGTTTGAACCATCGAAGTGGCTGATGCAATCTGAAACCGAATTCGCGCACGAGTTGCTGGAACGGACCCGCGAGCACGCGGCGCTGCATGAGATAGTTCAAGGACTGTTTGGTAATCGAAGAAAGCTCTTCAAGCGGCTCGGTCAGTTTAACTTCAACGAGAATCCGGCTGTACATGCTGCACTAGCTCGCCGTCCCTACGTCGAATTGGTGAGTTGTGCGGAAAGACTGAGTCAGCGTCTGAGCCGATACTCGCGCGAGCCACTCCAGCCAACGGATGTACTAATCGATGCACCGCCCGTGAAACTGGAGGTGCAGTTCAATTTGGATGTAAAGCAAAGTCCATCGTCCGCACTCGAAAACGAACCGCAATTTATGCCGCTGGGAAATCTATCTCCCGTGGTGAAATCTCTTGCAACGCACCAGTTCGACAACTTCGTCAAGCGGGTTCGCGTGTTCATTCATCCCGATCGTTTAGCTTCTATCCAGATCACATCGCAGCAGTTAACCACAGAGTTACTGGCGAGTGCTTCGGAGGTTTCATGAACGGATTGAATACCGAGTTATTGGATGATGTACAAAAGGCTGCCGACATTCTAAAGCGAGGGGGGGTGGTCGCATTTGCCACCGAAACCGTTTTCGGTCTGGGAGCTGACGCAACCAACGAGACGGCATTGCAACGATTGTATGCAGCAAAAGGCCGCCCGACTGACAATCCGTTGATCGTGCATGTCGCGGAGGTTGGGAATTGGAAGAGCGTCGCAATGTCGCTGCCGCAAATCGCAGAACAACTGTTGAGCCGCTTTGCTCCAGGTCCGCTAACGGTTGTCTTGCCGAAACATCCGTCGATATCCGCCGCCGTCACAGCCGGCTTGCCGACCGTCGGATTGCGAATTCCTAACCACAGTCAGGCACAACAACTTCTGTCTCTGGCCGGAGTTCCAATTGCGGCCCCGAGCGCCAATCGTTCGGGATTACCTAGCGGCACTACTTGGCAAACGGTACTCGAAGATCTTGACGGCCGCGTCGATGCTGTGCTGCGAGGAGAAACGTGCGACATTGGTCTTGAGTCAACCGTGGTCGACTGCACGGGCGAGCTACCTCGTTTGTTGCGCCCCGGCGCCATCAGTTTCGCTGCATTGCAATCAGTTGCACCGGAGATCATCGACTATTCGCCGAGTGTCGCCAACGATGCCACAGCGAATTCGCCGGGGTTGCGGCATCCGCATTATCGACCTCGAGCCTCAGTGCACATCGTAGCGTCGGCTCAGGAAGCAGATCACTTATTGAAGTCGGGAGCCAAAAGCGTTTTGGCACTGGAACAGCACTTGGCTAACTGCGCTTACTGCGGACTCGATGAATCGAGGCTAACCAGCTACCTCGGTCTGCATCGTCGTTTTCGAGACCTTGCCGAGTATGCGCACAGTTTTTATGAATTCATGCGGGCCGTGGATCGCGTTGGCATTGAGCACATATATTGCCAGCGACCGCCAGAGGACGGTCTAGGTGCCGCACTCATAGATCGGCTGACTCGCGCAGCAGAAAAGTAGCATTAGCGATCTAGAAAATTCTGCAGTTGTGCCAGGGCGGATGCAGGATCTTGTATCAGCGGAATGATGCTCGAAAGCAATAGCGCCGAGCCAGTCACCAATAGCGGCAACCCAGCAATCGAGCTTGGACAAGCGGTTCGGCTCCCCAGCTTTACGAATTCTCGTTCCAACTGCATCCAGTGATCCAGGTTCTGCAACAGCCCCACATGCGTAGCTTGCTGGACGCGAGAGGATCCTGTCCCTTCAAGCGCCAGTTGCATCCCACTAAGGGGCATCGACAGCACATCGGCTGACCAGTGCGATTGCGCGTCAATCAGCTGTGCGGATTGAAAAAGCACATCGCGGAACTGCACATGATCAAGTCCATAAGCAATCAAACGTGGTTTGCCACTCAAGAGCACCAACGTTAAAGCAAGGACATACAAGCACAAAAGCATTACCCAGACCCATGAATGCCAACGTTCAATAGCTTGTGGAGGAGTGAATAACTGCATTGGACCAACGGCGACCAAGCCTGCCGAGGCGATTCCTAAGGTCAGAGTGTCTCGCCAGCCGCTTGTCACCAGAGGTCGTGTGCGCAATCGGAGCACGCCGATCAACATGAAATAAATCGCAACTGGGATAATCGCGACGGCATACTGAACGTACATAGATTTACCGACTAAAGCGCGTTTTCAGCGTATAAACGTTGGGGCTTCTTGGTGAGTCTTGTGATTTTAGCGGAGCCAGCCGAAAATGGCAATTTCGGATGGCTCTACCTCAACGAGTGGACTCTCCTCAGTACGCATTCTTCTGCTGAAGCACAACTCCAAACGTCTTAAGCAGGATCTTTAAGTCCAGCCAAAGCGACCATTCGCGAATGTAGCGATGATCGAATTCGACGCGCTTTTGCATCTTGTCCAGGGTGTCCGTTTCACCCCTAAAACCTTCGACTTGGGCTAAGCCTGTAATACCTGGTTTGACTTTATGGCGAAGCATGTAACCCTTGATCAGCTTTCGATAGTGCTCATTGTGAGCTGTGGCATGCGGCCGCGGCCCAACTAAAGACATGCTTCCTTCGAGCACATTGAAAAGCTGCGGAAGTTCGTCGAGCGATGAACGACGAAGGAAGGAGCCGATCGGCGTGATGCGGGGATCACGTTTAGTGGCCTGCTGCACGACGGGGCCGTTATCGCAAGTGCGCATGGACCGAAACTTCCAAACCCAAATCTCTTTGCCATCTAATCCGTAACGTTTTTGTCGAAAGAAGATGGGCCCTTTCGAAGTCAGTTTCACCAGGAGCGCGCATCCGACCATGATGGGCGAAATCAAGATTAAGCCCATTAGCGCGGCGCAAAAATCAAACACTCTTTTCGACCAACCATCGACGCCATAAAGTGGCGTTTCAAAAACGCTGACCGCTGGCAAGCCTCCTACAGAGCTCCAACGAGAATGCAGCAGCTCGAACACAAAAAAATCAGGCACGATGTATACGTTTGCGGTCGTATCCGCCAACTTTTCCAACAACCAGCGAATCCGACTCTCGGCTCGCATTGGCAATGTAAGAAAGACAGTGCTTACTTCCCCTGC
>JANPLP010000219.1:0-1914 GCA_031426595.1 Planctomycetia bacterium
GCCTGCCATTGCCGAAGACTTTGCCGCAGCAGCACCCGGTTATCATCGGGTTCGGTTGAGATAATATCGGGGCGATAGGTGGCTACGCTGATCGTCGTCAGCAAATTCGTCCGGTCGGAAAGTCCCCAAAACCAGCGCAGACTACCGTTTTGGGTTTGGTGGGCATACCGGGTGGAGAGGGCATTGATATTGGCGAGCAACCGCGACTGCATGCGAGCTTTGCCACTTGGGGTTATCAGCAAAAACACGAGCTCAGCCCGCTCACTTGAATCGCTCATAGGCACACCCAGATCGCAACGTGCAAACGCAAGGATCGGTCGGCTGATCCCGGGCAAGCGACCGTGAGTGATCGCCACTCCATTTCCAGCATAAATTGGCATAAGGTGCTTTCTGCGGAGCACTGAATCGATGATGACTTTGGGCGGCACAGACAAACTAGTTTCGAAGTAGGTGGTGAGGTGACGCTGACACCGAAGTGCTTCAGGACGAAGAGTATACCGCTTAAAGTGCATTCCTTGCCTTATCTTGAATGATTGCGTCGTGCCTCGACTTGTTGTTTACAAAACGAGGCTTGTTGCGTCTGTCCCAGTGATTCGTAGAGTTCGGCAAGCCTCAGCGCTTCAGCGTCCGTCCATGTCTCCGATTGTTCCAGCCGCGTTTTCAAAGACGATAATTCTTGCTGAATCGCATGCAGTTGTGCGTACTTGTCACGATGTTGGCGCTCGGCTTGCTTATCCCCCATGAGTCTGGCACATTCTGCCAGTTTGAATTGAGTGGAATCGCTATAGGGATTGAGTCGATCGGCCTGCATGAGAGATGACCACGCACGGTCATAATGTCCTAGATCAAACTCCAATATGCCGGTCAGTTTATGAAGATGCTCTTTCTCATGATTCTCAAGCACAACACTCTTCAGCGCGTTTAGTGCCTCTTGTGATTTGCCTTCTAAACGGAGCAATCTAGCTTCCATCTGAACAACTTCTAGCGATCGTCCCGTGGACAGTGACAGAAGTGGATCCAAGATTGACCGCGCCTCGGCAGGTTGTCCGAAGTCAATCAAAGCGTTCAACATTGTGCCTTGAAGTTGATAAGCTTCTTGCGGAGGGAAGTTTCGATTGATGTTCGCGGTAAAGGTTTCCGTGGCTGCCGACCAGCGTCCGAGGCTAAAATAGAAGTCGCATAATTGCATCAACCACTTCGAATTCCCTCGATCCAATTCGATCAGCGACAGTAGTGCCCGTTCTATTTCATCTGCATTTCTTGCCAACTCAGCCTGTCGTAGTCGTTGTACGGCGGATGGAACGTTCAACGACGAGTCTGGTTTTAGACTCACAGTTTGTCGATCGGCCTTACCTTTAGCCCCGGAATTCAGCCACCAATATCCACTGGCGCCAAGTAGGACAATGCAGACTGTCAGCAGACCAATCCAACGTCTAAATGGACGTTGTGCGTGGTCAATTGCTGGCGGCTGACGCTTACGGTTTAACCGAGTCCGAAGTACCTTGTCCTTCGACGAGATCATGCGTTTGATTCAAGTTCAAAGATGTGAATTGTTCCGTATCGCCCGTCGGCCAGTGCACGGAAACAGCAATGGATTCTACTGGCGATTGTAAAGCAAATAGTAGTCGGTAGTCTGACTGAGAAAAATAGCTCGCCCCGCTGGTTACCCACTGAGATACCACGCGATCCCCATCGTTTACTTGCACACGAGCTCCGATGGCTTCTGCGTTGGACGTGACGCCGTGCAGTCGTAACCTTACATAACGTGAAGGAAGCCGACGATTTCGTAAAATGTCCACTGGATCGTTCTGGTGGACGACGACGACATCCGGTGCGCCGTCGTCGTTCAGATCCGCCACGACAACGCCTCGACCGTGATGCTCTTGGGAGAAATAAGGGCCACCATGAAACGAT
>JANPLP010000220.1:0-6958 GCA_031426595.1 Planctomycetia bacterium
CTTCGCAGAGCCTCAGAGCGTGCCACCCCAAAACTAAGCTGCAATGCTGCACTAGCTACGAACACTACAGAAAATCGTAGTGTAAGCGGTCCGAAGCGGCTCTTTCGGCATAATTGCGTTAGGTCGTAGGCGATCGGCATGATCGCTACGATGCTTCCCATCTATAAACCGCCGCTAGCGCTGTGCGACCGATCCTTATCTCGAAGCATTCTCATATACCTGCTTCGCTCGCCGCGTCAGCGGTAGTCTCAAGCTGGGGTCGACCTGCACTGCATGAAGTCTGACTACCTGTGAGACGGAACCGGCCGATTTCAATTTGCAGCGGACGTGGAGGATGTGGTCCAGAGTCTATGGCTTGGCGATGGCTTCGTCAGTGTTCATCAGGGCGCGAGCGGTCATGATCCAGGCTGTGATACTGACTTTGTCGTCGGCGAGAGGATTGACGAAAAATTGTTTAAGCTCGCCACTGGACAATTGAACTTCGGGTGCAAGCTTACCACTCGCAATTCGATCACGCTGGGTGTTAGTGAACTGGAGGATCGTTTCAATTTCAGCCTTGCTGGGTACTCGTGACCAGAGACGATAGCCGAGGTCGCATGCGCGACGCTCGTCGTTTTGGCTGGACTGATAGATAGTCATTGCCAGCGCTTCAGCCATCTCGATGAACATGCTATCGTTCAAAAGTGTGAGGGCTTGCAGCGGTGTGTTGCTTCGTTCGCGGCGAACGGAGCAGGTCTCGCCCGAGGGTGCATCGAAGGCTTGGTAAGCGGCGAAGGGAGCGGTGCGTTTGGAAAACGTATAGAGAGAACGACGGTAGCGGTCCGCGCCTTTGGATTCTGGCCAAGCTTCGTTTCCGGAAGCTAGCGCGGTGACGGAAGCGAGTTGCGGGGGGCGGACGCTGGGGCCGCCAAGATGCTTAGATAGCAGACCGCTGGTGGCGAGCATCGAATCGCGGAGCACTTCAGCGTCAACGCGCTGGCGAGAAAACCTGGCTAGCAAGAGATTCTCAGGATCGCGAGCGAGCAGTTCCGGAGTCCAACTGGAGCTCTGCTGGTACGTCGAAGTCAGTACGATTTCTCGTAGCAGCTTCTTCATCGACCAACCGGACTCCATCCACTCGATCGCTAACCAATCGAGCAGTTCTGGATGTGTTGGCGGGGAAGCTTGCATGCCAAAGTCCCCTTGAGATCGCACTAACCCAGCGCCGAAGAGTGATTCCCAGACTCGATTCACAACGACTCGACCGACCAATGGATTCTCTTGGCTGGCTAGCCAGCGAGCGAGTTCCAAACGAGTCGTTGGTGGTTTGGCAGTCAACTGACGAAAGATTTCGGGGATGGCTGGGGTAACTTCTTCGCGTGGGTTCAGGTATTCACCGCGATGATGGTGATGAGTTGGGCGAGGGTTGTCTGCCGCTCGCTCCTGCAAGACCAGCGTGGTTGGGACAGCAGGAATAGTCTTGCGAAGTCGATCGATTTCTTTGCGAGCGTCTTTGAGCTCATCGCAGGTGAGTGCAAAGTGACGTTCAAGTTGATGTTGTTGTTCGTCAGTCCACTCGGCGGCGGGTTGAATCAAAGCGGATTGAAGTGACGCGGGCATGTCTTTGGCGGTAGGCGAAGTGACGGAGTCGCACACGGACCAGCGAAAACGCCCGAGGCTGGTAGCGTAATGACGTTCGAACAGCATTTCGATCTTGAGTGCATCGACGACATGCAACGGTTCTTCTAGCAGCAGCACCAGTTCATGAGCTTCACCTTCGCGCTGCGCAGTGGACCAACCGGTTGAGCCATCGCCATCAAAAACATTCTTCGCATCCGCTGATCCGCTACCCAAACCGTTCTTCCCGTAACTGTGCGAGCCGTCGCGAACCTTGATTGTGCGATCACCCATGCGCAGAGTTACTTCGCTGAGAAAGAAATCGCCGCGACGCCCTTCGTAATAGCAGCGACCAGGACCGCCGGCGGGTAGGCGTGAATCGGGCAACGCTTCCAATCGCAGCGCGGTGATCGGTTCAGTGCCAAGCGATTCCTTGGTGAACGTTAATTCAAATACATCGCGTTTCGTGATATCGCCGGTCGAGTAAATGGAACCATCATCAAGGACTTCCAGCTTCGGCAAGTTGGTTTTTAGCAAAGTGGGAGTAGCGATTTTCCAGTCGGCGGCTTGCGAGCGCTGCTGGTCGGCCCACGCTGAGAACTTCGATTGAAAGGCAAGTTTACTGTAGGCTAGTCGTTGATCGGGCGTTAAGTCGGAAGCCAACGGGTCCGCAACTGCTTTGTCGAAGGGGAATTGGGCAACAAGTTGATTGACTTTGGACTCGATCTCGTTTTCGATACGACTACGCTCTGCGTCGAGCGCGGGTGAGGCGACTGCTTGATCCGGTTCGTCGGCATTATTTAGCAGAGCCATGAACTGATAATATTCAGTGTGCGTGATGGGATCGAACTTATGCGTGTGGCATTGGGCGCAGCCCGTTGTTAAGCCCATCCAAACCAGTCCGGTTGTGGCGACTCGATCGTTCATCGCATAAAAACGAAATTCCAGTGGATCGATACCACCTTCTTCGTTGAGCATAGTGTTGCGATGGAAGCCGGTCGCAACTTTGGCATCGAAGTTGTTAGTCGCAATCATATCGCCGGCGATCTGATGCACAGTGAACTGATCGAAGGGCATGTCTTGATTGACCGCGTTGATGACCCAGTCGCGATAGGGCCATATCGAACGGGCGCGATCCTTTTCATATCCGTTCGTGTCGGCGTAGCGAGCCAGATCAAGCCAAGCTCGGCCCCACTTCTCACCAAACTCGGCGCGTGCGAGCAGTCGATCGACGACCTGTTCGTAGCGATCTGAGCGATTGGATTCGAGGAATGCGTCAACTTCGGCAGGCGAGGGTGGGAGTCCGATGAGGTCCAGGTAGACGCGGCGGAGCAGGGCAGTGGGGTTCGCAACTGGTGAAGGAGTCAAGCCTGCGGATGCGATTTTGGAGAGTACGTAGTGATCGATTGGATGCTTGGCCCAGTCGTTATGTTGAGTGGTTTGATCGACAGCCGGGAGGCTTGGTCGAGTCGGTGGTACGAAGGCCCAATGTGTTTCATATTTCGCGCCCGAAGCGATCCACTTTCGCAGCAGTTCAACTTGAGTTGCGGTGAGCGGTGCTCCGGATTCGGGGGGCGGCATGACTTCGTCGGCATCGTGGCTCAGCACTCGTTTGAGCAACTCGCTATTCTCTGGATCATTTACAGCGATGGCAGCGCTGGTAGCGGATTCGAAATTATCCAATCTCAAGTCCGCTTGGCGAGCTTCTTCATCGGGGCCATGACATGCCCAACAATGTTTAGCAAGGATTGGGCGAATGTCGCGGTTGTAAAAGACTTCTGCGTCGGGCTGGGCCGCGAACGCGGAGTTCACGAGAGCGACAGTGATGCAAAGGGTCAGACGAAACATTCGAGCCTCTGAAGGGAGTGGGGCTGCGGCAGGGTCTTTTCAGTGTGATCGATGAGGGCGCGCTGAGCAACGGCAGTGCACGCCAGCGAGCTTCAGCGAGGCGGGGATCAGTCACTCGTAAAGCGTAAAGAGGCCGCTGTGATCCAGGTCACCTCGCGATTGTGTGACAACTAGTTTTTCCCATTGCTGTAGAGAGTTGTCGAGTGTCGGTGACGTCAGGCCCACTGCGGCGGCTTGTTCGACAATTAAGCGCACATCTTTGAGCTGCCACTCTGCGCGTCCCCCAGCGACGAAGTTCCGCTTTACCATGCGTTCGCCGTGCAAGTCGAGAATGCGACTGTCAGCGAACCCGCCTAGCATCGCTTCGCGGGCGGCGGCGGGGTCGACACCTGATAGCTCGGCTAGTCGCAAGGCTTGAGCAACTGCATCGATGGTCTGCGCGACGATCAGTTGATTGGCAAGTTTTGTAACTTGACCAGAACCGGATTGCCCGAGGTGGGTCACACGTTTGCCAACCGTGCAGAGAACTGGCCAAGCGCGTTCGACCGCTGTTTCGCTACCGCCGACCATAATCGAAAGGGTTGCCGCTTCAGCGCCAACTTGCCCACCGGACACTGGTGCATCGACCCAGGTGAGGCGATCAGCGAAGCGCTGGGTGGCTGGAACGCTGGTGGTCCCAAAGTCGATGATCATCGCACCGGCATCAAGTCCTGTATAAAGTCCATCAGCGCCGAAGACGATCCGGTCGACGACATCGGTCGTGGTTAGATTCACGCAGATGATGCCTGGTCCAATCGCGCGGGCCAATTCGGGCAGCGTCGCAACGGCCGTCATGCCTAGATCTACTGCGGCCTGACATGGGGCGGCGCTGCGATTCCAAACGAACACCTGCGCGCCCGCATTATGCAGATGTCTAGCCATCGGCGCGCCCATATTTCCCAAGCCAACGAATCCGATTTTTTGTCCAGCTAAAGGGCCGCTCATAACCTAAATACCGCCGCAAAGTTCAAGAGTAACCGAACGAAGTCAAAGGCACTGCACACGAAGTTCAAAGTATACCAGGGAGTACCATGTTCAGCGGTGCGTTAACGGTTTGCTATACTTTGCACGATTCTCTCAAATGGTCAATTTACGTTGGACGAATGGTTATGAAAGTTGTTATTACCGGCGGCGGCGGATTTCTAGGTTCGCTTTTGTGCGAGCAATTGCTAAAGCGAGGCACATTGGTGGGCTTGTCGGGGCATCCCGAGCCTATTGAGCAGATTGTGTTGCTCGACCGTTTTTTTCGTCCGCCCGTCGAAAATAAAGACGCGGATAGTAAAGTGACAACTACGCCGTGTGACATCAGCGATCGGGAAGCCGTGTTCGCTGCCGTCGGTAATTCTCCCAGCGTTGCTATCTTCCATCTTGCATCGATGGTTAGTGGTGAATGCGAGGAGCGTTTTGATGATGCGATGCGAATCAATCTGGATGGTGGACGCAACATTTTTGAAGCTGCGCGGGCTGCGGGGACTCAAGCAACCGGAGGTCTACCGCGAGTGGTTTTCGCGAGCAGCATCGCATGCTTTGGTGGCGATGTATTGCTGGAGCAGTTCGCGGACGATTCGAAGTTGTTGCCACGCACGACTTACGGAATGACGAAAGTGATCGGCGAGCTGATGATCAATGATTATTCGCGTCGACGTTTCTTCGATGGCCGTTCGGCGCGACTTCCGACCGTCATTGTACGGCCCGGCAAGCCGAATGCCGCGGCGTCAAGCTGGGCAAGTGGCATGTTTCGTGAGCCGCTGAACGGCGAAGATTGCTTGTTACCGATTCGGCGCGAGCAGCGGCATCCGATGACTGGATATCAAACAGTGATTGAATCGTTAATTCAATTGCACGAGTTGCCTGGCGACACGTTAGGTGGTGACCGCGCGGTTGGGTTGCCAGCGCATCAGGTCACTCCGCTTATGGCTGAGCAGGTAGTGAAAGAAGTTGCCGAAGCGCGAGGCTTGAAGCTTGGCCGAATCATCGAAGCGTTTGATCCTCGTATCCAAGGGATCGTCGATGGGTGGGCGACAGCCATCGATGGTCGCCGCGCTGAGTCGCTTGGTCTGCCGAAGCCTCAGTCACTGAAGTCAATCGTTGAGCAGTACGTGCAGGATTTTAAGTAAAGATGTCGCGAATCCAATGCTGGCCGAGTCAACCGCGATAGGAATCTGCTGCCATCAAAAGAGTTGTGTGAGTGCGTTTCCTTCTTCCAGCAAGTTGTAGACGCGACCCTGCGAGTCTGTGGCTTTGAGGTCATTAATTCCGGTGGCGTGGTAGACGGTTTTGGCAATATCCGCCGGGGTGAGCGGTTGGTCAGCCGGGTACTCAGCGAGTCGATCGCTGGAACCAAACACTTGGCCGCCGCGGACACCGCCACCGGCCATAAGAATACTCTGGCAATGGGTCCAATGATCGCGGCCCGCACCACCGGCTCCGCCCGATCGCGGATCGCCAATCTTCGGCTTGCGTCCCATCTCACTGGTAACAAGCACGAGTGTTTGGTCAAGAAGATTTCGAGCAGCAAGGTCCTCGATCAATGCGGAAAAGCCACGGTCGAATTCGGGTAGCAGGTTCTCTCTTAAGCAAGTGAAGTTATTGCCGTGCGTGTCCCAGGCTCCCTCACTGGCGCACTTCTTTGCAAGGGTTTCATCTTCTTTCCAGAATACTGTGATGAACGGCACTTCCGCTTCCGCCAATCGCCTGGCGAGTAGCAGGCTCATCGCATTGATTCCGGAGCCATAGCGATCGCGTACTGTCTGCGGTTCACTGGCCACATCGAAGGCTTCGGTTGCTTTAGCGGACATCAGTAAATCGAGGGTCCGGGCTTGGTGGCTCTTCCACAATTTCCCAGCTTCAGTGTGAGTGAAGCTGCTATGATCAAGTTCGCTATGGTCAAGTTTGCTAGGATCGAAGTCGCGTCGCGCGGCGTCGAGCTTGCTTAAGAGTTGCTGACGTGATCGAAGCTGTTCAGTGGTCACGTCACCAGCGAGTACCAGTGCAGGCGCTTGGAATTTCAGCGGGTTGGTCGGCGTTCCGTTGACGTAGAGTGGATCGAATTCGACGCCGAGTCGAGCAGCGAATTGGCCGGGTCGCGTGTAGGGAGCTTTGCTGGGTTTGTGAGGAAGAGTAAGAGCGTTTGGAAGTTGAGCGTGGCTGGGCCTTCGCGAGGCTACCACGCAACCCATGTAAGGCCAGTCATCGCTATAAGGTTGACGATCGTTGCCGAGTGACAAGAAAGTTGGATCGGCGCGGTGCCCTGTTAAGTTGTAGTAGTAACCCGCGTGATGATCATTGGTGTTCACGGTACCGCAGACCGATCTGATGACAGCCAGGTGGTGCGATTGCTGTGCGAGAAGTGGGAGGTGTTCGCAAAGTTGAATGTCGGGCGCGGTGGTGTTTATTGGATTGAATGGGCCGCGATAGTCAACGGGTGCTTGAGGTTTCATGTCCCACGTATCAACGTGCGAGGCACCTCCACACA
>JANPLP010000221.1:0-2507 GCA_031426595.1 Planctomycetia bacterium
GCGCTCGGCGGAGCCGCAATTAAGTTCTTCGATATGCTCCGCAAACGCGATATCAAGTCTCAAGCCCAAGTTCTCATGGACCAAGCGAAAGCGGATGCGGCGAACGTCATCCGTTCTGCCGAGCTCGAGGCGAAAGAGAAAGCCTTGCAGCAGAAGCAGATGATGGAATCTGAAGTTGCCAAGTTGCGAGATGCAGTCCGCAAGAAGGAATCGGCCCTCGATCGCCGAGAAGAAACTCTCCAGCAGTCCGCTGAAGACGTCCGCAAGCAGGAGAAAATGGTTGAAGCGAACCAACGCCGCGTCGCTGACAAATTGGCTGAGGCGACCAAACGCAGCGAAGAAGTACAGCGCGCGGTGCAAGAGCAGACCCAGCAGCTACAACGCATCAGCGGCATGAGTCGCGAAGCGGCGGAAGCACAATTGCTTAACTTGCTCGAAAAAGAATTGTCGCAAGACGTGGGCAATCGTATTCTCAAACATGAGCGTCGCGTCAACGAAATCGCTGAGCAAAAATCGCAGGAGATCATTCTGACGGCAATGCAGCGCTATGCGGCAGCACATACTGCGGATAGCACCACCAGCACGGTCGACATTCCGAATGACGAAATGAAAGGCCGCATCATTGGACGCGAGGGCCGCAACATTCGAGCGTTTGAAAAAGCGACCGGCGTAGACGTCATCATCGACGACACGCCGGGTGTCGTGATCGTCAGCGGCTTTGATCCCGTTCGACGCGAAGTGGCGCGCCAGTCGCTCGATAAACTGATCGCTGATGGACGCATTCATCCTTCTCGCATTGAAGAATTAGTTGCTCAGACAGAAAAAGAGCTGGAAGCATTTATTCGTCGCAAAGGTCAAGAAGCTCTCGAGGAAGTGAATATAGGGTCCGCGCACGAGCGCGTGGTCTACCTGCTAGGTCGCTTGCACTTTCGAACCAGCTTTAGTCAAAACGTGCTGCGGCATAGTGTCGAGGTCGCTTTTCTTTCTGGGATGATGGCCGAAATGATCGGCTTGAAGCCGGACCTCGCGCGGCGTGCCGGCTTGCTGCATGACATTGGCAAGGCCGCTGACCATGAATTGGAAGGTGGTCATCCGAAAATTGGCGCTGATCTGTTAAAGCGTCACGGTGAAAATGAGACGGTCGTGCATGCGGCGCTGGGTCACCACGATCAGTTGACGACTGAGTACCCATATACTTTGTTGGTTGCGACTGCTGACGCTTGTAGCGCTTCGCGACCTGGCGCGCGTCGCGAATCGCTGGAACGCTACATCAAGCGCATGGAGGAGCTCGAATCGATTGCGCGCGGTTTCGAAGGGGTCGAACAAGCCTTTGCAATCCAGGCTGGCCGCGAGTTGCGAGTGATCGCAAGCGCGCGCGATACCGATGATGCGAAGGCTGCAAAGATTTGCCACGACATCGCTAAGGCATTTGAACAGCAGTTGACCTATCCAGGTGAGATCAAGGTTACCGTGGTTCGCGAAGCAAGATTTATTGAGGTTGCACGGTGAGTGCGTCGCTGTTGCCGGCACCACCCAAGTCCAGTTGCTTGCGGTTGGCATTGGTCGGAGATGTGGTCGGCAAACCCGGTATGCGGATCGCCTGCGAAGCGGTGCCGTGGCTGCGCCGCGCGATATCGATCGATGTCGTTATTGTAAACGCCGAGAATGCCGCCGACGGATCGGGTCTTCGCTGCGTAGATTATCGCCGCTTGATCGAGAACGGCGTAAACGTCGTGACGCTCGGCGATCACTTGTATCGCAAACGCGAGATCATGGAACCGCTGACCAACGAGCAAAACATTATTCGTCCAGCAAATCTGCCAGAAAAAGCCCCCGGTCGTGGCTCGACGATCCACCTGGCGCGCGATGGCATTACTGTCGGCGTAACCAATATGCTCGGACGCGTGTTTATGAAGCCGGTGGACTGCCCGTTTCATGCAGCGGATCGCGAGATGGCGGCAATGGAACCTTCAGTTAAAATTCGCTTGATGGATTTCCATGCTGAAGCGACCAGTGACAAACAACTTATGGGCAGATACTTGGACGGTCGAGTCTCAGCGGTGCTGGGAACGCATACCCATGTGGCCACAGCAGATGAACAGGTGCTGCCGGGCGGTACGGGATTTCAATGCGACGTAGGGATGACAGGGCCTTTCGACAGTATCTTGGGTCGCAACACGTCGGCGGTAACTGAAGCGACTTTGAATGGAGTGCCGGTCCCGTTTAAAGTTGCAACTGGCGACGTACGTCTAAATGCGACTTGGGTCGACATCAACATTGACACAGGCAAATGTGAAGCCATCGGTCGCATCAATGTCAGCCAAACGCATATCCAAGTCTTCAATGACTCGGAACGAGCCGCTCGCAAGATACTTTGACGTCAACAGACCCCTGAACGGTACGGCCACCGAACTGCCTAGGCCACCGAACGAGTAAGCTTTACAACTTAGTAGGCCGTGGTTCAATTGAGCCTGCCGCTACACTCCTTTCCACTTCAAGGAAAACCA
>JANPLP010000222.1:0-11489 GCA_031426595.1 Planctomycetia bacterium
TCCCATGTTTTAAGCGGTCCTGCAGCCAACTCATCTTTGCCTTTGAAACGTATCTCGGTCGTATCCATCTGCCCTACAATGCTTTCGCGTAAACTCAGATGAGCTCCTTGAATTTCCTTCTGGGGCGTCACGCGATTGGAACTGCTGGCAGCCATTTGCCCGAGTTGCGTCGAAGCTAAGTGCCACGAGCGAATCCAGCCTGGTCCCGTACCCACAATCTGGCTTTGCGGCAGATGATAGGTTAACGATGGCACAACAATCCGTTCGAGACTCAGGCGATTACCAAGGCGATCATTCTGAGCCGCAATTATGTCGACAGTATCCTTGAGCACGACGCGGTCCAGGCTGGCGGAAGCAGCTTTGGGTGCTTGTAGATTGATCGGATTGCTTAGGTGAATTTCCATCTGCTGGCAATTACCTTTGACGGACCAGAAACGATCCACTTCCGAGCTGAACATTCCTGTCAATTCGATATCGCCTTCGATCAGCGCGACGGCTCCATCAAATACCAAGCGACCTTTCCAAGAACAGTGTGGCGCTTTTACCCACTGAAGACTCGAGGGACTCACTTGAGCGCCACGGCTATCTGCGGCTTGCATTCGATTGAGGGCAGTAGTCGGTATGGAGAACTCGCCAGGTTGGTCCATCCAGATATGCCCAGTCACTTGATCGTATTGAATCATCGGCCCTTGTAACCAAGTTTCTCCCATTGCGAGGCGAGCCATATTGCCAGTGATCTGAACGTTTGCTTGTCCACTCGGATTGGTAGAAAGTTGCAGTTGGTCGCCGTCAATGTTCCAAGGATGCGGTGATGATGCAGTAGGAGTTCCAAAGACCTTGAGCGGACCGTCGACCGTTAATGAATCGATCCAAGATTGCTTATCCGCAACGATCACTTTGGATTGGAGCATTGTCCCTTCTACATTGATCGGCCCTTGGCTTGGCGATGTGGGTACAATCGCGACGGGCGCAGGAAGAGCTGCTGGAACTGCTGGAGCTGTTGCGGAATTGTCGGCAGCCGTAGGAACTGCAGTCGGCGGCGCAATAAACTGGTACATCGGATTGCCAGCAGAGTCGCTCAGCGATAACGCCTCACCCGACGCTTGAGGCTGAGCCTTCGGTGCATGCACCAGCCACAATCGCATTTCATCGACGTTGGCTTTGATCTGAGGTGAAGCCAGTTTGACTTGCTTCAGCGCTCGCAGACGGTCGGGAAGAAAACTTACTGCGGTTAAGGATGTCGCTGGCGACGAGTTGGATGGTGCGGCCAGAGCAACACCATTCAGGGACGAGCCACTCTGAGATACGCTTGCTTGGGGATTGGGTTTCAACCACACGTCCAGCGTTTCGCTGGTGATGATGCCGTACAGTTTAGATTCGACAAACGCTGGACCGTTTAGCGAGATGCGCTCGTCGGCGCCATCCGGATTTAAGGTCATGGATTTTTGCCAGCGCACATTACATTCGCCCATCTCCGATGTTGGCGCAACCTGGAGCTCGCCGGGTCCCTCAGCAACTAACCAACCGAGGTGCCCTGGATCAGCCGACTTTTTATAGGCTATGGAAGGGGACCGGAAAGAGTAGTCCAAGTAATCGAGTCGCGAAACGGTGCTAGCCGCTTGTGGGCCATCCAAGCGACCAACAAGCTCAAGCTGAAAATCAACAAAGTTGGCTTTCAGTTTTTTCGCAGTTACTTTGGTTCCGATATTGGGTGCATCTACCCGAACGATTGTCTGCCCTACAAGAGGCCCAACCGGATCCATGCCCACGGCCGTAAGTTGCTTCAGTTGCAAACCGCCAAGCATAACGCTGCCCTGTGGGGGCTGAGCTGGTGCGCCAGGTTGCACCGGTGACAATTCAACTCTCAATTCTTGGCTCGAGAACAGATCTGGTGCCAGCGAACCGACTTGATGTGTCGCGTGCACTCCATTGAGCATAAGAGCTTCTGATGAAATAAAGTCGAAACGGAAGGGGCCACCCGACTGCACTTGTAAATTTGCGGGAAGACCTCGAGTGTTGGGCAACTTTGGTGACGTCTGCTTCATATCAGCCCAAAGACCACCTGGAGGCAACGCGACGTTGATCTCATCGATATAGATCAGCTCCATCGATTCCAGCACACCCCACGGTGAAGCGTCGTCGGCAGATTCGCTCAGCAAGTCCTGCTTGAGCATGATTGTGAGTTCACGTCCACGTATGACGCTGTTGTCCCAGCGAATTTCGACTGGCTTGCGAGTCAAGATCTGACGTCGGTCAATCTGAACGTCGCTGGTCGTCAGGTGCCACGGACGTTCAGTAGTGTCAGTTTGTGTGCGGAGCGTGATGTTGATTTGTCCTTCCAGTCGACCGCTGACGACTGGCGGTGTGCGTCCCTTCATCCAATCGAAGGCTTCGCGAAACTGGATTACTGCTCCTTTTTCCGCGTTCACAATCCACACATCTTGATCCGCCAACGACGAATCGAACTCGGATTGAACCGTGCCTGGATCGGGTTGTGATTGGGGTATAATCATGGTCAGCGGTTCGAGTCGCCATTGATCGGGCCCAAGTTGTTTGAAGTTCGTGAACAACAAGATGCCCCGGGGCGTCTGCAAAATTTTGGGCGAATTTTGTTGCCATGAACCGGCCGGAAAAAGACGCTGCCACCATTGGTTCGTTTGCAAACTGCTTGCGAATTCAACCGGCTGCACTTCCGCTCGACGCGGCGGCTCCATCGTGGGCACGAGCAACCAGCGATACAGTAGCATCGCTAGCAGGACTACGCCCAATGAAGTCACGTATTGCTTGACAGTGGATGGCATCAGAGAACGGGCTTGGTAGGAAGACAGTCTTCCCAGCGTCCTTTCGCTTTGAGTAGTTTTTCAACCAATTCACGAACGGCACCACGTCCGCCACGCGATGTCATCACCCACTTCGCCGCTTCGCGGACTTCATTCGCAGCGTCCGCCACAGCGACCGCTAAACCCACTTCATACATGACCGACAAATCAGGCAAGTCGTCGCCGATGTAACATACTTCGCTCGGCTCCAGCTTTAGTTGTTGCATCACTTCCCGCGCTGCAGGTAACTTATCCGAGGAACCCTGGCGAACAATTTCAATGCCTAACTCCGTCGCGCGCGTCTTTACAATCTGACTATTGCGAGCGGTAATCAATCCGAAGGTAAAGCCACAGCGTTGCCAAAGCTTGATACCTAGTCCGTCGCGAACATAAAACAACTTGGTCTCGACCCCTTGGTTGTCCCAAATGATTGAGCCGTCAGTGAGTACGCCATCGACGTCCGAAAGAATGCAGCGTATTGGACGGGCGATATCAATATCTTTGTTTGCCACAGTGAAACAACCGAAGTGAAAAGAGTTTCAATGCGACGGACGTCGCAATGGTAGAATCCGAGGCTCTGATGTATCAACTTGTTCTCTTGCCGGCACTGAATCTGTCGCTTGCAATTCGCCCATGTCTGTGTTTCTTGTAGGCCAATAACTGGACATCATGCTCATCACATCAGTCACATCAATCAGTCCGATCGGTCGCTGAGCGTGATCAATAACCGGTAACTCGCTGATCTTTCGTTGCCCTAGAACACGGAGAGCTTCAGGTAGCAGCTCACCTTGACGGACAACCTGAAAGTGACGCGTCATGCATTTGGCTATCGGTTCGTCCAGCAAATTTTCAGCCGCGTGCTCAAGCAGTTTGGCTAAATCGCTGTCAGTGAACACGCCGACAAGTTTACCTCCCTCGTCACACAGCATAACGGCACCTGTGCGACGACCGGGCCGACTGAGCTTGACGAGAACTTCGCGAAGCGATTGGGTCTCGCATGCGACTCGACATTCTTGCAGCGGACGCATAATCTGCTCAACCGGTGTCAGCGATCGGCCGAGTGCGCCAGCTGGATGGAAGCGCGCAAAGTGATTTCGAGTGAAGCCTCGCGATTCGCTCGCGACTAAAGCCAGCGCATCGCCCAGTGCGAGCATCGCAGTTGTAGTGGAACTGGGCGCAAGCCCCAGGGGACAAGCTTCATCCATTCCGCCCAGCACCAATGCGATGTCGGCATTTTTCGCCAAGGTACTAGTTGGTCGCGCAGTGATGGCAATCATGCACGACGCCAATTCACGCAACGATGGCAGCAAGCGGGTGATTTCGTCCGTCTCGCCGCTATACGACAACAGCAAAACTACATCGTCAGCGCGAATAGTGCCTAAGTCACCATGAACCGCTTCGGCAGGATGCATGAAATGGCTTGGAGTGCCCGTCGAGGAAAACGAAGCAGCGATTTTTTGCCCCACCAGACCAGCTTTGCCCATGCCAGTGACTACGACCGATCCGTGACACGCCAGTAGAGTCTCGACGGCCTGAGCAAACGTATCGTCAAGTGTCTGAGCTAGCGCAGCGATGGCGTTCGATTCAGCGCGTAGAATCTCGCATCCGCGACGAATGGTGCGTGCTCGCGTGGGCTCAGTATCGCGAGCAGGCTCGGTATGCTGAGCAGGTAAGGTGGACATGCCTCCATCCTCCATGATTGGGCAAGTTCGGTGGACGCCGAATTCTAGTGAACGGCTCCGCTCGCGGCAATGTAAACTTGGGTAACTAAGCCGCGGTTTGATTACATTTGCTTTGCAAGCATTATCAAGTCCCAACGCAGCGTGGGGATCATCAAGGCGCAGTCCCATTCATAGCTGGGAACATCTCGCGAGCCATCTGGATACCGGCAGGTCCCACAAGCACTACGAAGATACCTGGGAAAATGAAGAGCACGAGCGGGAAGATCAGTTTCACAGCCGTCTTGGCAGCTTTCTCTTCAGCGATCTGTTGGCGACGTGTTCGCATCGATTCACTCTGCACACGCAGGGCCGTCGCTACGCTCGAACCAAACTTATCTGCTTGAATCAGAATAGAAGCTAGAGCTCGCAGATCATCCACGCCAGTACGTTGGCCAAGATCTTGAAGGACCTGCCCTTTCGCGCGACCCATCTGAAGGTGCAAATTGCAAAGCCCAAACTCGTCAGCCACAATGCGATAGCTCTTTTTCATTTCTTGAGCCACGCGGCGCATCGCTTGGTCCAGCCCCAAGCCAGCTTCCACACAGACCACCATCAAGTCGAGCGCATCGGGCAAGCCAAGAAAAATCTGCTGCTTGCGTTTGCTGCCTAGCACTCGCAGACCAAGTATCGGTAAATAGAACCCTATAGCACCGATAAACAGTAAGCGAATAATTGCGGCTTGACTTGCGCCGTAAAAGTAAACCGAAACGCCACCGCCAACAAGTAGAAACAGCATCGCGCAAGCAGCTCGAATCGACAAGTAGATCACCACTGCGTTCTCGCCCCGAAAGCCAGCCTCAACCAAGCTCTGACGCAATTTGCCCATCTCAGCTTCAGTCGTCGGCGTCAGCGGCTTTGCCAAAGTTGGCGATGCTTTCTTTAGGACTCTCGCGATCGCCTCGCCTTTTGTCGCATCGCGATCATTGCCGCCACGCTTGCGTGGATCGCTCAGTTCGCCCAAGCGTCGCCCTGCGCGATCGTCCTCTGCGGTAAAGAAACTAAGTACTAACCAAGTCAATGCACCGATCGCAAGGAAACTAGCGATGGGGATAACAAGGTTCGTCGAGAGCGTAAAGGCTAACAGCATGATCTAAACCTTGATACTAATGATTTTGCGAATAGTGAGCGCACCGACGAACTGGAGAACCAATGCACCACCCAGTAACTTGCGTCCCGTTTCGTCGTTGAACAGAACCATGGCGTAATCACGGTTCAGATAATACATAGTTACAAACAAAGTCGGCGGCAAAGCGAGCAACACGATCCCCGATAAACGACCTTCGCCTGTAAGTGCAGCGATGGTTCCAGCCAACTTGAATCGTTCTCGAATCAGCTTGCCGATCTTGTCAAGGATTTCCGCCAAGTCACCACCGGTTTGACGTTGGAGCAACACCGCGGTTGCGAAAAATCGCAAGTCCATATTGGGAACTCGGGTGGTCATCCCTTCAATCGCTTCTTCCAATGCAATACCTAAGTTCTGTTCTTCAAAGGCTCGTCCGAACTCTCGTGAAATCGGCTCTTGCATTTCAGATGCCACCAATCCAAAACCCGCAGCCAGAGAGTGACCCGCCCGGAGCGAACGACCCAGCAGTTCCAGAGCTTCAGGTAACTGTTGATTGAATCGACTGATGCGTCGATTGCGTCGCATGAACAACCAAAACAAGGGCATGATGCCTGTCGAAATCGCGAACAGAGGCGCCAAGTACTTAGGGGTTGGCGTCACAATACAAATCGTGGCCCCGACCGCTGCAGAAATAACGCAAATCGTTAAAAATTTGCTTCCCGACATCTGCACGTCGGCCTGTTCAAGCAAGTGTGTGAAGTTCCCAATTTTCGCTAAGATTTCATCGGCGAACGTGCTTGAATCCTCAAGCGGACTGGAGAGCAAACTAGGTCGCTCCGCAGTCCCTCGCCCCTTTGACTTGCCTGTCATCAACTGCAGCCGATCCTCAGCCAATCGTTCAGATGTTGGGCGCAAGGCTACCGCTACGCCGCCGACCAAAGCAGCGACGCAGACGCCAACGGAAACCATGATGATGATCGGTAACATGAACTGAACTCTCTTGAGCCAACTGGGTTCTCAACGAAAAATTGGAGACTATCGAAAACTATGCTTTCATGATTTCGCGTTGACGGAACGCGCTGGCCGGTAGTCGAACGCCAGATTGTTCAAGACGACTCATGAAGCTTGGCCGTACACCAGTGCATTCAAAGTGACCGTGGGCCTTCCCATTCTCGTCGATCCCATCCTGCACGAATTTGTAGATGTCTTGCATTACGACTGTGTCTTGTTCCATGCCAATGATCTCGGTGATGTGCGTCACACGACGCGAACCACCCTGCAACCGATTGGCTTGAATAATCAAGTTCACTGCGCTGGAAATCTGCTGGCGAATGGCTTTGATCGGCAGTTCGAAACCGGACATCATCACCATCGTTTCAAGACGTGCGACACCGTCACGCGGATTGTTAGCGTGGATCGTTGTTAAAGATCCATCGTGACCGGTATTCATCGCTTGGAGCATATCGAGCGTCTCACCACCACGACACTCACCGATGATGATGCGTTCAGGACGCATACGCAGAGCATTTTTGACGAGGTCCGTGGCACTCACACCACCCGAGCCTTCGATGTTGGGTGGACGAGTCTCAAGTCGAACAACGTGGTCTTGCTGCAATTGCAATTCCGCCGCATCTTCGATCGTCACAATACGCTGATCGTTGGGAATAAAGCTGGTCAAAGTATTTAACAGCGTCGTCTTACCAGATCCCGTACCACCGCAAATGATCATGTTCAAGCGAGCCTTGATGCAGCCTTCCAGCAACATGACCATCTCAGGCGTGATCGCTTTATAGTTCAACAAGTCTTCCAACTTCAGCGGATTGGAACCGAAGCGACGAATGGATACCGCGGCTCCATCAAGCGCGAGCGGCGGAATGATGGCGTTCACGCGAGAACCGTCTTCCAAGCGAGCGTCCACCATCGGGCACGTTTCATCCACGCGGCGTCCCACTTTGGAAACAATTCGGTCGATGATCTGCATCAAATGGTTGTTATCGCGAAACTCGACTTCGGTTTTCTCCAACCGACCGCGGCGTTCAACATAAATATTCTTCGGTCCGTTAATCAGAATATCACTGATCGTGGAATCTTTCAGAAGCAATTCCAATGGACCGAGACCAAACGTCTCGTCCAACACTTCTTCAATAATTCGATCGCGTTCAGCCCGATTGAGCAACGTGTTTTCTGCATCGCAAAGATGCTCAACCACCAAGCGAATCTCGCGGCGCAGCACTTCGCCTTTCATATCGCCAATACGGCTCAGATCGAGCTTATCGACTAACTTGCTATGAATGCGACGTTTGGTTTGCTCGTATTCTTCAGCTTTAGTTTGTTCTGGGGTACGAAACGGCTGGTTAAGAGTCTTCATAACGCAATCCTGCAAGACTTAACTAGAGGCAATAAAATTGGCTGAGCAAGCCTACATTGCACTTAGTAGTCACATTGCTGGTTACATTGACTTTGGCGAAAGTTAGTGACTTTGCGGTCTACGCGTAGGAGTTAAGCCGACTATGACGCTGCTTGAATCGATTAACGAGCTGAAGTCCCCGACCCGTTGAGTCTCGTCTTCGTGCCGCAAACACATCGAACCTCAAGTCGCGACAGACGACGAACGGCTACCAACTTGAATTGCAGTGCCGCAAAGGTTGCTTAACCGCAAGCTCACTGCGACCGGTAGCACTTCCTAGGTCTTAAGCCACCTTCGATAACTGTACCGAATTGCTGATTAGCGTCGTCAACGCTCGCCGGGTGCTGGCACGAATCATCCTTGACATCATGGGAGAAAGGAACAGCCAAGGCGCCACTGAAAGAAGCGGCCCGCAGCAGATTAGCATCCATAGCCAACCCTGCACGCCGGGAACTCCAAAACCTACGCCGAACCGCCAACCAAGCACGAGCCCCACGGCGACGATGACCGATGCCAGCCCAAGCCCGAGCAGCATGGGAAATCGCGAGACGAATCGCTGCATTGAATCCGCACCACCCAGTTCAGCGTCCAGTCGCAGGTGATGGCGATCGACAGCGATACAAATTTTCGAAGCGCCCAGCAACGGGTTCTGCCTCGTGTACTTTAGGCCCGGGCCACTCAAGACCGCACTGTGTTCGTCAAGGTTGTCGATCGCGAATCCGCTATTCGTCAATGCCACGATCGCGGCTCGCAGCGCCTCGCAGTTTGGACTAGGCAGAGCTGCAGAGGTCGAAAAGGTACTCATAGCGATTCCCCCCTTAATCCATTGCTATTGACAATGTTTAGCGTGTCACGAAAGTAAACAAGATTAATGCGCGTTTCGATCCACTCGAGTTCTCGCGAATCCCATTGCGGCGGCGAACAGTTATTTTTCGCTCAATGCTAAGACCAGCAGAACTAGCTGAAAGCTCGTTTGGCCTTGGCTTCCCCAGTTCGCAGTCTTGTATATTTCACAACTGCGAACAAGTTTTTTAAGGCCGCAATTTATTGAATTATTGTCAGCGCAAAACCAGCTAAGGCGCCGAAGAACTGCAGCTTTGCATGAAGGATGCCCAACACAGAGGATGCCCAGTGCAAGCAGCAGTAATCGCGACGAATCTAACGCATTGGTATTTGGCGAGCCCGCTTGCCAAGTTTGACGTTCAAGGCAAGCGACGCTTCACCGCGACGAATTTCAATCGGCACCGTCGCGCCCGCGTCGGCTTCGCCGATGAGTCGCATCAATTCGCTTTGATTCATGACAGGTACGCCATCGAAAGTAAGGATGACATCGCCGACTTCCATACCTGCCTCGCGCGCAGGCGAATCGCCGCTGCCTGCAAAGCCGGCTATGGCGACTCCGGGTTGAACACGACCGTCGCCATCGAATCGCTGATCGTCATCCAGTTCACGCATCGAAACGCCCAACCAACCTCGCGCTACTTCGCCTGCCGCCACCAGTTGTTCGGCAACTCGGCGAGCCACTTTGCTGGGGATAGAAAAACTGATTCCGCGATAAGTCTCACCCAAGATGGCCGCGTTTACACCAATGATGTCACCCATAGAATTGACTAGTGGACCGCCGCTGTTGCCGGGATTGAGCGCCACGTCACTCTGCATCAAATCGCCGTAAGCGGTACTAGCCCGCACATTCGATTCATAGCGAGTCCCTCGCAAATCCACACGGTGCTTGCCGCTGATGATTCCGAAAGTGACCGTTTGCTGCAGACCAAAGGGGCTCCCAACTGCCCATACCGGCGAACCGACCACAATCTGCTCACTATCGCCCCACTGGATTGGCATCAAATCGGATGCGTCGACTTTCAGCAACGCCAAGTCCGTCGGCTCATCCAACCCAACCACATCTGCATCTAGCCGGCGCCCGTCACTGGTCGTCACCTCGATGCGACCGACGCCGTCGACCACATGATGGTTGGTCAAAATGTACCCCTGTTTGTCAACGACAAAGCCGCTTCCCTGGCCCTCGATAAAGTGCTTGGATGCTTGTTGAGGTAGCAGCAGTTTTTGCAATGGATTGCGAGCGGCAATTTGTTCATCACCATCTTGTAGCAGATTGATATGCACCACGCTCGGTCCGACCCGTTTGCTGACCAACTGCGAAACCTGCGCTAACGAATCCAACGACACTTCACGCAATCGCTCGCCACTCAGTTCATACTCAGCTCGCAGTTGCCCGCGGTACCAACCATATCGAACACTTTCCACTAGCGATGGCACTATTAGCCGCACAGCAACTAACAGCACCAACACAACCATCAGACTCAACAGCGTCGAGTAAGCGAGTTGTCGCGGGTGCGAATCGCGGTGCTTCGCATATCCCTCCCGCTCCGCAGTAACGCCTGACCGTGGACCGCTCATGGCAATCTGGACTGAGTTTTCTGGCAGGTTTTCTGGCAGGTTTTCTGAGGAAGGGCCGAGCGATGCATTACTCAGCGCGCCGCCGGTCTCATGGCGACCATCCTCCGTGCCTATTTGCTCACCTGCGCTCGTTTGCTCAGCTGCAGTCACCCGCCCAAGTGCATTCGATTGCTCAAGCAGCCCTTCGTCGCCCCGACGCGGCTCAGCCACCGACTCTTCGACCGGGGTGGCATCTTCTGGCTGGTTTAGATTCGCTTGCATGACAGAACCTTGTGCGAGTTCGAAATCGGGTCCACCCAACTGCTTTACTGCTTCTTTACTGCTTATTAATTGCCGTCTAACTATCGATTGTAGCCGCATCGGTTACTAAAAAGCAAAATTTGTCGCCGTCCCAACCGTTCGTTTTTTTCGGGGCGCTTGTTGCTCCCTTTCTGCCCTGCCTTTGCGATTTCGAACTTTGGCTTTAAAACTAGAGCCTGTATCGAGTTACAGCCAACCTCATCGCCCACCTAGATCTTCCGGAATGGACCGCTATGACTGCTACTCTCCAGCAACGACTTTATGATGAACTGAGCCAATTGGTTTTGATCGACCCGCATACTCATATCAATCCTCACAGCCCTGCTAGCAAGACGTTGGCGGATATTCTCGGCTACCATTACTATACGGAGCTCGCCCACTCCGCCGGCATGCCGCGCGAACACATCGAGCAGCCTGGCATAAGTCCAAAAGAAAAAGTTGGCCGAATCGCGCAGGGTCTCAGTCACATCGACAACACTGCACAACTCAGTTGGCTCCTTGAACTGTCGCAAGAACTGTTCGGCTTCGATACTGATCGCATCGACGGCTCGAACTGGGAAGCACTCTACGACGCATCGCTTGCCAAAATGAATGAACCCGATTGGGAGCAACAAGTTCTGACAGCCTCGAAGCTAGAAGCCGTCTTCCTCACCAACGATTTCGATGACGACCTCGCTGGCTTTGATACCACGCGTTACGTCCCATGCCTGCGCACCGACGAATTGGTTTTCCACTTCTTCAAACCAGCCGTCCGCCAGCGC
>JANPLP010000223.1:0-7281 GCA_031426595.1 Planctomycetia bacterium
GGTCGAGGTCTGGGTGAGCAGTTCACACATGCCCACAACCTGTTCCTGCAGTGGGCAGTGGAAGCCGGACTGCTGGTTGCCATCGTGATGGCGTCAAATGTGGTGCGATCCTCCCAGGCCATTTGGATGATGCGGTCGATCTCAGCTTCGCTCAGGGGCGGATTGGTCATTCCTGATCGCCTCTATCTTCAGGTCGGTTGTAAAGCATGCAAGCTAGAGTCGCGGCTGAGTCGCAGTACGGCACTCAATGGCATTTTCGTTGCATGCCACTTTATCACGCCGTCAAATGGACTCCTTCATTGAAGCAGCCTCCAAACTTATTTCGAACGAGCTGATGGATGGCATCAACGATTGAAACGACCGCTTTGCATTGTAAGTCGACCACGGCCGCACTGGTCTCGACTCCGACCATTCGTTGGCTGCTCGCTGTTGGATCGCGCCATCGAAAAAATCGCTGAGATTAATCGTAGGTCAGTCGCGGCTATCGCCCGCGACTTCTGCGAAGCTGCTCTACCCCAGCCAAGCTACGAGGTGTTTTAGCGGCGGCGGTACTGCGTCATCTCCGTGACGAGGCCGACTGGCGGAGCACCTGCGAGCTGCTCTCCCCACTCACTGCTCCTGGTGGTAGCGTATGGATCACCGACAGGGCAGGCTTTGATGGTGGGCACGCTAGGGCGAGTATCTGGCGCACGTTGATGGACCCGCCTAGCGCGATATAGTTTTCGCTGATATCGATAAAGAAGATTCGCCGCGATTTGTCGCATTCCAGCTTGATCAGCTGCGCGATGTAGGTGTTGTGAACGGGGAGTTGACTTGCAAGAACTCTTGCTTTGCCGCTTTTCGAGTCGTTAAGAGCGTGATAATAGATTGGTTCATAAGGCTGCCGCTAAACCTAAGGGGCTCGTCTATCGACAAACTATGGGCTCAAGTTGGGCGGTACAAGCTTCGCAATGAACCGCTACATAGGGTCCAGCATTTACGCAGATTAATGCGACAGATTGGATGGCGTTGCATAGAATCATGTTGCCGCTATCCTAAGCGGAGGTTCGCTGAGAGATTGGCACGCCTGAAGATTTTAAGCAGTCCAAGTAAGGTCACAAAACGAGCACTTAAGCGCCCTTCTTATGCCTGTCGGAAATAACCATTGAGACCATCGAAGTCCAGCTCACTAGCGGGAGACTCAGCGAGCGACGCGAAAAGCGATTTGCTTAAGTCTAAACAGAGCCTCAATGCCCCGGCGCGGATTTCCATTTACTACTTTCTGTTCGGCATTGGCTGGATTTTGCTATCCGATGTCACGCTCGTCTGGCTCGAATTGCTAAGCTCCAGCAGCTATCGGATTTCGAGCGTAAGAGGCGGAATCTTCGTTGGAATTTCCTCGCTGGTCATTTATGCACTGTTGCGTCGTCATGTGAATAGCGAGTCGCGAGCGAACTCGCTGGCCCGCGCGGTTATCAATGGTGCCATGGAAGCGGTCTTTGTTAAGGACCTCCAAGGGCGCTATTTGCTTTGCAATTCGGAAGTCGCGGACGTTGCCAAGAAGTCGATCGATGAAATCATCGGATGCGACGATCGGCAATTGTTCGATGCGAAGAGTGCTGACTTTCTGATGCGTCGAGATCGCGAAATAATGACTTCTGGCACATCCATAATCTCGGAGGAGGTGTTAACAACAGCTCGGGGGATTCGGACCTATCTCGCTAGTAAGTCTCCTTTTCGCGATGCGAGTGGCGCGGTGGTAGGAATTATTGGAGTCGCTCGTGATATCACGGAGCGTAAACAAGCCGAGTTTCAGTTGCGCGATGAACGCGATCGATTTGAAAGAATTGTTGAGACCGTCCCGCTGGTGATCAGTTCATTTCAGCGTCGAGCCGATGGTACATTCTGTTTTCCCTATTCCAGTCCAAGAGTTGTCGACTTTTATGGACTCACTCCGGAAGAGCTAGCGCTGGATGCAGGCCCCTGCTTTGAGCTAGTCCCGGCTGAAGATCGACAGCGTGTGATTACCAAGATTGCGCAGTCAGCTGCGGAAATGAAGCTGTGGCAAGATTGCTTTCGCTTGAACAGCCCCGTGCTAGGTGAGATATGGGTGGAGGGTGCGGCGACGCCGACGAAGCAAGCTGATGGATCAATCATTTGGCATGGCTACATCGACAATGTGACTGATCGTCATCGAACGGAAGTTGCCTTGCAAGAGATTCAGGAACGACTTAAAGAAGCTCAAATCATTGCCAACATGGGAAGCTGGACTTGGGAGCCGTCCACGAACAAAGTGTGGTGGTCGGAGGCGATCTTCGATTTATTCGGAGTTGACCCAAGCACAACGCGTCCAAGTTTTGAAGCCTTCCTGTCGCTACTTGATGTTGGAGGCCGGGAGGTGGCGGTAAAACGAGTGGAACAACTGCTGGCGGGAGCGGAAGGTTTCGCGGATGAATTGCAAATTCGTCGCCCAGACGGTCGCTCGATTTGGATTTACAGCGTGGGACGAGCGACGCGAGATGAAGCCGGGAACTTGCTGCGAGTGAATGGATTCGACCAAGACATCTCAGATCGCCGCCGCCTCGAAGACCAGCTTCGCCAATCGCAGAAGATGGAAGCGGTCGGACGCTTGGCTGGTGGTGTAGCGCATGACTTCAACAACTTGCTTACCGTAATCCAAGGCTACTGCGAAGTCTTGCTATTCAATACGGTACAGGAGAACAAAAATCGCTTGCCGGTCGAGGCGATTCATAAAGCGGCTGATAAAGCGGCGCAATTAACACGACAGTTGCTGGTGTTCAGTCGCAAGGCGATGATAGAAACACGAACGTTGAACTTGAACGAAGTGGTGCTTCAACTAGAAAGCATGCTCCAGCGTCTGATCGCAGCCAACATTACCATCGACATATCTCTCTCACCCGAACCCTGCTTTATAGAAGCCGATCCAACGCAGATCGATCAAGTCGTTCTTAATTTAGCGCTCAATTCCCGTGACGCGATGCCTGAAGGGGGACGGTTGTGTATTTCTACTAAGAGAATTAGGGTGCCTCAACGAGAACTCGCGGTGGGAGAGAATGTGCCCACGAACAGCTTTATCGAGTTATGTGTGAGCGATACGGGACACGGAATGACGGGTGAAGTGAAGTCGCGAATCTTCGAGCCATTCTTTACGACGAAGGAGAAAGGCAAAGGCACGGGACTTGGGTTGGCCGTCGTGCATGGAATTGTGAATCAGTCGCGAGGGCAAATCTCCGTAGAATCAACTGTCGGCCAAGGGACCACCTTTCATATTTTGTTCAATGAAGTTGCACCCGCGAAAAGCGAGTCGCCGACCAAGCAATTGGGAGAGAGTCGAGGTACCGACACGGTTTTACTGGTTGAAGATGAAGACTCGGTTCGTCGGCTGTTTAGCGAAGCGCTCGAATCGTTTGGCTATACGGTGCTCACCGCATCCAGTGGGCAAGAAGCGATAGAGCTGGTGGCCCGATATGAAAGTACCATTCATCTGCTGATCACCGACTTGATGATGCCAAACATGGGTGGGCTTGAACTGTCAAATCGACTCCGTGAGAAAGTTGCAGATCTGCGTGTGTTGTACATGAGCGGCTATTGTGAGGATATGAACATGCAACAGGGAGTCCGCGACGACCTCGATGTGTTTCTCCACAAGCCTTTCTCGCCACTCCATTTGGCTCGGCAAGTTCGCTCGATGCTAGATAAATCCCCGGAATAAATGTTCACGGGTGAAAGTTGCCTCGATAAAAGTCGCACGGTTAGAACCAGAGTGTGCAGATGATCGAGCGCGCAGCTTGCCTGGCGGATCCTATCGAGGGTAATATTCGCCGCCGCAACAGCAACACGTTGTTGTTGCTATGCTTGAGACTTATAGAGGGGCGTATTAAAACAGCCTGGTTAATTAGTGCACTCATGCAATGCATCGACGTTCGCCTGATAATTAGTGGCTACCTTATCGTTCAAGCTCTAGGGGCAACCGTTTGGTGGTGCGTGCTATTCATCGAACCAGAATCGGTGAAGTGGTTCCAGCCCGCGAGTTGGTCCAAGCAGGTGCTGTACAGTTTCTTGCTTCCCGATTTGTGTCTCTTGGTAGCTGGGTCATTGGTTACTGCCGATGCAATTTTACGGCGGCGATCGTGGTGTACATTAGCCATCTGGTCGATCGCGATGGCGAATCTCTATCCAACCTTGTTCTGCATCGGAGTGAGTCTGCAAACCGGCGAAGCTTGGATCGCTTCGGCGCTGATGTCCACACTGGCTGGTTTAATGTTAGCGATGGCAACTATTCACGGCACCAATCAACAAATACCGGCCGCGATCCGTGTAACCGAGATGACTCCAATCGTCGCCTTGTCCTGGACTCTGTTGCAAATCCTTTTTTTTGGAGCATCTTTTTGTGGATTTTGCCGATGGGGATCAATGAGTTGTTGGGACGAATCGGATGGAGTTCATTCGTGCATTCACGGCAGGTAGAATGCGCCTTGACATTGCTCATCGTGGCTTCTGCTGGTGGGTTGTGGAGTGGTTGGACAATTGCAAGTCATGGGAAAGGCACACCCTTGCCAACCGCTACAGCGGTCGAATTAGTTGTCGCTGGCCCTTATCGATTTGTGCGGAATCCGATGGCCCTTACCGGTGTTTTGCAAGGTGTTGCGGTTGGATGGTTATTGGGCAGCTTCCCATTGATTGCTGGCGCTCTGCTATGTGGATTCATCTGGCATCTTCTGGTTCGACCCGTCGAGGAGTCCGATTTGCATGCCAGATTCGGCGCAAGTTATGTCGCGTACCAGCAGGCGGTAGGTTTGTGGATTCCCAGTTTTAGGTAACGTCTACTTTTTGAGCAATTTAGAATGCGCATCGTTTCATTACATCCGAGTGCAACCGAGATCGTTTGTGGAATTGGACTTCGAAGTCAATTGGTGGGGGTCACGCATGAATGTGATTTTCCGGTGGATGTGCAGCAGTTGCCGCGGGTTACCAAGACGCTTATTCCCGTGGATGTCAGCAGCCGAGAGATTGATCAGCTTGTTCGCGAAAGGTTGGTTACTGAAAAAGCCCTTTACTCGCTTGATATGCAGGTTCTCCAGTCACTGAAGCCAGATGTAATTGTGACGCAGGCGCTGTGTGATGTATGCGCGGTTGCGGAAAGTGAAGTCAAAGCCGCAGCATGTTCTCTGCCTGGAAATCCACAAGTGATCAATTTGGAGCCTACATCTTTAGCGGATGTGTTCGAGTGTATTCGGATGGTTGGCAGCGCAGCCGCTTGCGCGTTGCAAGCGAATCGTTACATCGAAGAACTGCAGCGGCGAGTAACTCAGATCAGCAATAGGTCTTCGCAGCTTCAGGACCGTCCCCGCGTCATGATGTTGGAGTGGATTGATCCGCCGTTTTGCGCTGGACATTGGAGTCCTGAATTGGTTCATCTGGCTGGCGGTCGTGAAGTGATTGGGAAACCGCAGCAACGTTCGGTGCAGGTGGATTGGAGTGACATCGTTGCCGCTGACCCCGAAGTACTAATGATGGCTTGCTGCGGCTACGGCGTCGATAGAACTCTGCAAGATCTCGATATTCTACGAGGGTTTCCAAACTGGAATTCGCTGAGCTGCGTGAAGTCGGGTCGGGTGTACGTCGTCGATGGAGGGGCGTATTTCAGTCGACCCGGCCCGCGGTTGGTTGATAGTCTGGAGATTTTGGCAAACGCTCTGCATCCGGATTTGCATCCGCTCCCGATCGGCCTGGTGGCGGCTCACAGGATCAATTGCTAAAGGCGTTAAGGCTGCGGCTTGAGATGTTTGCTGAAGAAGGCTTCGATGCGAGCTATTTCGTCGGGACGCGAGAACTTGGCACCGCCATGCTTGCCGCCGACGATTGTAACGAACTTCGTTTCCACACCTGCTTGCTCCAGAGCAGCGGCGAACGTTGAGCTTTGTGAGTACGCGACCAACGGGTCTTGATCTCCATGCGCGATAAAGAATGGAGAAGCGTTGGGGTGGATGAAACGCATGGGGCTTGCTGCATTGCCTTTATCTGGATGCTCAACGGCGTCGCCGCCTAGAAACTGCGTACGCGTTTCGCGCGCTCCGAGAGTAAGGAAGTCCGTCGGGCCAAACCAGTCGACGACCGCTTGCACTGCGCTTGATTGGTCCAAGTTTCCGAGATCCCCTTCGAGCTTTTTGTCGCCCGCAGTCAAGCCAAGCATCGCAACGAGGTGGCCGCCTGCGGACGCTCCCCAAGCTCCGATGTGCTGTGCATCCAACGAATAAGTGTCTGCGTGGGCGCGCAACCAGCGGACGGCTGCTTTACAGTCATGAACTTGGGCAGGAAAAGTCGCGTGTTGACTGTATCGATAATTGATGGACGCAACCGCAAAGCCCTTCGTCGCGAACTGGACGGCGGGCCCACCAGTCTTATCGCCTGTGATCCAGCCACCACCATGCACCCATAAAATCACCGGCAGGCGAGTGGATGTTTTTTCCGGAAGATACAAATCGAGGCGATGTCGAGCATGCCCTTGTTCGACATATTCGCAATCAGCAATCTTTCTCACGCCCGGCGGGAGCGGTCGAGCGATGGGAGCTGCAGTGAGTTCTTGCGAATGAAGTGAAGATTCGGGCGTTTGCATGAGGCTGACCAAAACAACGGTGAATAAAGCGAGCTTCATTTTAAACCTTGATCTCACTTTGTTCATGACGAAGTGATGCAAATGAACAACGGCAAGCTTGTTGGCTTGCCGTTGTTATTTTAGTCGATCGTTGGATCGGTAGGTTCTTTTTTCTTGGGGCGTTTCTTGCGAAGTGGCTGGGCTTCACTCACCTTAGAATCATCGGTCAGTCAGGCCGCATTGAGGCTTCGTGAGTTCGTTGCCCAGTTGATCCAATCGGTGACTTCAGCAAGATCTGGAGCCTGGCTTCCGCGCAGCATACGTTGACCTTCAGGACTCTTCGCCACGGTGGTGACCTGAGCGAGTAAGTTGGCGGAGTTCATGCGAGCAAGGTTTTCGGGCGACGTTACTTTGCAAGCGACGAGCAATTGTGCGTCGTGGCCTCGCAAGTTTGGAATGCGACATACCAGCCGAGCTTGATCCTGCCAATCTCGAATCGTCGCTCCGTCTACTCGTTTCATATCTAGTGAAGCAGCGATCGCTTCCGCGTTTCCAGCGAGGAAGTCCTCGACAGATTCAATTTCGATTAGTGCCAGTTTCTCAGCCACGCGAGGTCCGATCGAAGGAGCGTCAACCACTGGGCTGGAGAGGTCAAGGAAGAATCGAGCCCCGGCTGCAGCGGCGCG
>JANPLP010000224.1:0-12200 GCA_031426595.1 Planctomycetia bacterium
ATTGAAAGGCCCTTCATAAGGACAATTCGAAGTCGACAGAGACAAAACACTAGTTGGATGCGACAGCTTTGCCAACGGAACGCTCAGAAGGCAAATCCCGAAGAGGAAAATACTGGGAAATTATTGCAAAATAGATATCGTGCCGTGCGACTTATTGATGACGAAGCGATCCTGGCTTGTGCGGCTTATGTGGATTTGAATCCGATAAGAGCTGGCATTGCGCAGACGATCGAGGATAGCCAATTCACGTCAGCTCGATTGAGATTACAAACGATTGTTGGCGCAGTTGGCTCAGATTCCGTTCATGCAGTTGTTGACTCGATCGAGTCCGCTGGTCGCGAATTGCCGATTCAGTCAGGAATCGAACAGTCGTCAACGCCTGATTCGATGCAAGCGTCAACTGAATTCAAACCTGCAGTAGACAGTTTCTTATCGCCGGTCGAGATTGATGAACGCAACGATCCGATTGGTGCTCGAGCGAGCGCTGACAAACAGCGCTGTAGCGACAAGGGCTTCCTTGCGATGCCCACAGCAGCTTACATTGAGTTGCTCGATTGGACGGCACGGCAGATTGCAACTGGCAAGCGTGGTGCAACGCCCGAAGGCGCTCCGCCGATATTCGAGCGACTGAAAATCAAGCCGGCGGTGTGGTACGAACTGGTCACTCGTTTTGGTAAGTTGTTTAGCCTAGTTGCAGGTCAGCCGCATCGTGTCGACGAGTATCGCGGCCGCTTTCGCAAAAAGCGCTATCACGTCCGCCAAGCCGCGCGAGAATTACTGAGTGCTTAGCTGATTTTGAAGTCATCCATTTCGGTTTTGAGTGGATCTAACTCTGAACAACCGGCCAGCAATTGGCTTATGCAAGGTGGTTGCAACCTAACGCATCACAAAGCCAATTGACGTATCGTTCTAATCGGCGCTCGGACCACGGAAGAAGGCTCCGAATCTATCTCGCCGAATTTCAGCTCGCGAATTTACGCGAGGGCAACCGATTACCATTCTAGCTCCACGATCCGGGACCCCACTTGTACTGCCTGCACAGCCGCCGGCAACTATGTGTGTCCCCGGTGTCTTCCCTCCCCGGTGTCTTCCCTTCAGGTTCTGCTAACCATTCTAGCAAAGCGCCACCTTCGTAAGTCTCGATACTGATGGAATCGAACTTCCGAAGCTGATCGATCGCTGCCGCATCCCCATCGCGTTCTGCAGTACGTATGACGGCAGAGACGAATCGCTTTATTGCGCCTGAGTACCGGATTGAACTGTCAAACGAAGTGCTAATTCCAGTAGCAGCAGCAGCGATCCCTGCGACCAAAATTACAAACAGCGGTCCAGCTATTCGGCGAAGCCATGGCTTGTTCGATGCTTCGCCGATAACCCATAGCACTGCGAGAGCGACGGTTACCAGCAATATGAGTATAGGCAATTCTGGCATCGCATTCGCTAAATGTTGTTTTCAGATAACAATTATTCTACTGACGCTCGGGTAACGGGGTTAGCATCAGGGGGGGCAGTCTAACGCTTTCTTGCTGTGCAGTCAAATAAATAGGGAACTTTCGGCGATGCGTGGCGGGTCATAGGATATGCGCTGGCGGCTCGTTATGGAGAAATCAGGATAAGAGAGTTACGCAAGCTTTCCATATAATTCGTCGCGAGCAAGACGGGATGCTACTACTGTTTTAGCACTGATTGTCCAGGGATTGGTGAAGGCTCAGAGCTTTTCAAGGTCTCGAACAAGTGCGTGTTATTTAGACGAGACAACTATAAGAAGTAGATCGAAACGCGGTTCGGTTATGGTGCTTCGTTTTTCTGCATATTTGCTGTTTTGTTGTAGCTAATTGGGATCAATTTGATAGTTTGATCGCGGCTGGAAATGAGAGCAATGAAGATTGACACGGATGAGCTTTTTGCGCGATGGAAGGCGTTTGTTGGACGACGTCGACGGCGTTCTGGGAAGATAGGCCATAGTCGTTTCTGCGGATGCGGATTTTCGCGATCCGAAAAGACGTGATCGGTGGTAAGGGAGGCAAATAAAACACGATGAATTATTAGAGGGTCCTGAGGCTAGAGCGCTCTTTCGCGCGGTAACGAAATCGCCGCTTGTCGAGAGTATGCGTGTTAAGCTTCAAAGGCTCAAGTTGGCTTATGAAACTGAAAAATGTTACGTACGTTGGGTCCAGCGCTTTCTGGTTTATCACCGGCTGGGGAGCGGCCGGTGGCTACATCCGCTCGAGTTGGGTAGTGAAGGCGTCAACGATTATCTGAGCGCGTTGGCAGTTCATTGAAAAGTGGCAGCGAGTACTCAGAACCAGGCGTTGGCTGCGCTGCTGTTTCTGTATACGCGAGTGCTGAACCCGTTGGTGCCAGCCATGATGTGACCTAGGCGGGCATTCGTTTGCTGACAGCTTCGCGCCGCAGTACGGAACCAGGGGATGAAAACGCCGAGACAGATGGGGCTTTTGGCGGGAGGCAGCGATCGAAAACAGTTGAACCGACGCTTCAATTGATAGCCTGTTCGCGAACTCGCGTTTCGTTGCCAGCTAAGGTGGTGGATTCGGCGATGGTGAGCGAAGAAGGAATCGCTTAAGCCTCGTTAACTCGCGCCGGTAAAACACTCGGAGGCTTGGAGTTGGTCGCGGTGGAAACGCTTGCCAGTGCGGGCGGCGGCGTATGACGCCATTTGAAGCAATTAAGGGTTTAACGCTTCAGGCGGTACTTGAATTTCGCCAAAATCGTGCGTGCCGGGATTTAGCTTGACTTCAAACCGGCTTCTGAACCAGTCCGTCTCAGCGCCTAACATTTTCACTCGTTGGATACTTCCAGCCTCGTGGAAAACTCGAAATTTAACGGAAGTGCCTGTTGGCAACCCCGCAATCTCTAGATTCCCATCAGAGTCTGACAGAGCAGCAAATTGATGTTCCAAGACTACGACGTAAGCGCGCATCCAAGGGTGGACATTGCAATGAACGGGAACGGGAGCTGGCTCCGGCTTCGGAACCGGAAGCAAACGTGGATTCCCAGGTCGCCCGACAATCTCTTGGTTCTGAAAGAAAAGGAAGTTTGGATTGTGTTGGTTAGGGCCGCGATCCACGAGTTCCAGAGTGTCGCCTGCCCGCGCGATCAAGACATGCGGATCGAAGCGCCCGTTTGCCATGACTAAGCGGCGTCTCTGATTCGGGGCCGGAGGAACGACCATTTTAGATGCGCCGCGCCCCAAGTCGACATAAACCAATACGTTCTTGATGCCTTTGGTTTTTTGATCGACCAGAAGTCGTTCGTCAATCGGTGGGCCGCCAAGTGGTGCGACTGCTGGATTGATGTTGATTTGCTTTTGAGGTGGAGGTATCCCATCAAACACAAACCGCATTTTCAGCGTTGCGGTTTCCGCAGCGGCCGCCGATCCCGCAATTGTTGAGAAATAGAGGACCATAAAGACGCGAATCATCAAGAACTCTCCGTTAGCAGTCCGCTTAAAAACGCGAATAGTTGTATCGTCCGTTACGTTTTTCAAAAGGTTTGGCGCCAATTGGTTTCCGTCGGATGAATGCACTCGCTGGCGCTTCGAGCTTGTATTGGATTGTATCAGGGACCGGCGGTTGATCGCGAGTGTTTTGTCGTTAAGAGCTGTGGGGGAATGCGTTTGTGTTTCGAACCGCTGCGAGGGCATTCACTCGCTGGCGCTTCGAGCTTGTATTGGATTGTGTCAGGGACCTGTAGTCGGTCGGGAGTGTTTTGTCGTGAAGAGCTGTGGGGGAACGCGTTGGTGTTTCGAACTGCTGGGAGGGCATTCACTCGCTGGCGCTTCGAGCTTGTATTGGGGCGGCGTCGCGCATTTCGTGGGTGGAACGTATTCGACCGCTGATTCGCTACCAGTTAGCTGGGAACTTTCGTTAGAATGGATGGGGCAATTATAATCCGCTGTCGCTCCTACCCCGATTCCGCCACGATCCCAAACTGCTTTATGTGTTCGTCCTAGTTTGCAAACTCGCGCCGATACTTCGCTCTTTTGGCATCACTCTGCCGGAGCTGGTTTCCCGGCACTGGCTTTCCCTGAGGGCTGGTTCGAATGACTTCGTATCTAACCATTGCGACCTGAACCCTTCAACGTCTAACGGCTTCTTCGAGACGGAATTATGATTCGAACTAAAGTTGCGGTCGGCTGGATGTGGCTGCTTGGACTCAGTCTACTCCAACAGCAATTGCTCCGTGCGGCCGATCCCGTCGCGGACGTTGTTCCCGAGGCCCGTCTGCGTGAAGCGATTACGCCGGCGCTGAAGTTGATCGAGCACAGTTCGGCGGTCTACTTACGGGAACGCGAATGTTTTTCGTGTCATCATCAAGCGATGTCGATCATGACGCTCATGATGGCTCGCGAGTACTCGTTTCAGATCGATCAAGAGAACTTGACAGCGCAGGTGGCTCGTTCAATTGAACATTTGCAACGCGGCGAAGAGCAGTACCGATTAGGCAAGGGTCAGGGCGGCGGTGTGGACACGGCAGGTTATGCGTTATTGGGGCTGGCCGCTGCGGAGTATCCGCCTAACAAAACTACTGATGCTGTGGTGGCGTATCTGTTACAGATTCATGCAGAAAGTCGACATTGGAAATGCTCGAGCAATCGACCACCCACGGAAGCAAACGATATCACGACCTCCGCTCTCGCGCTGCGCGGCTTGGCGGAATTTGCGCGGAGTGCGGACGTCGGCGTTCAGAGCGACGCAGTGGCTGGCGCGACAGATGCTAAGGAAAAAGCGGCCAGCGATGTGAAGGATGTTGCTCAGCGAGTTGCACAGCGACGTAGCGATTGTCAGCAGTGGTTGAGCTCGAAGGAGCCGGTCGATACGGAAGAACGGGTGTTCCGACTGTATGCGGCTCAAACTCTTGACGAGCCCGAGGTTGTCAAAACGATGCAGCAATCGCTCATCCAGTCGCAGCAGAGCGACGGCGGATGGGCTCAGACATCCGAGATGACCAGCGATGCATATGCTACTGGGACGGCGCTTGTGGCGCTTGCTTCCAGCGGTTGTGCGGCAACAGAACTCAACTATCAGCGGGGATTGCAGTATTTGCTGGCCGATCAAAAGCCCGATGGTTCATGGCTGGTGGCCACTCGCAGCAAGCCGATTCAAAAGTATTTTGAGAGCGGATTTCCGCACGGGGTGGATCAGTTCCTGTCAATCTCGGCGACTTGCTGGTCCAGCATGGCGCTGATGCATGCCTTGCCACAGGAATCGGCTAACGCGGTCAGTACTCTCAATCAGTTGCCGCCGTTGCCGTGGCAAAAAACGGATGCGAATGCGGCACTCACGGCATCGGTATCCCATAAAAAAACGCCCTCCACACCGGAGCAGATTGAGTTTTTTGAACGTGAAATACGTCCCGTGCTAATAGAAAATTGCGTCGGTTGTCATGGAAGTGAAAAGCAATCGGGCAGTTTGCGGGTCGACCAATTGGAATCGCTTCTGGCCGGCGGCGATACGGGACCCGCGCTAGTGCCTGGATCGCCAGATCGTAGTCTGCTGATCAAAGCGATCAAGCGGAACGACGAGCTGAAGATGCCACCCGAGGATCCCTTGACGGCGCGGAAGATTGAATTGCTCGAGCAGTGGATCGCCATGGGTGCTCCGTGGCCCGAGCCATCGAAGACATCATCGATCGATAAACGTCATGAAGCCAGCAAGAAGCATTGGGCCTTTCAGCCGATTCGTAGCCATGTGCCTCCCGAGGTTGGTGAAAGCGAACGTACGCAGCTATCGGCCAAGACTTGGGCAAAACTTTCCGTCGATCGTTTCATTCAGGCCGGCCTCGAACAAAAGCAGCTGGTGCCAAATGAACCCGCCGATCGCGCGATCTGGCTCCGACGACTGTTTTATGACTTAACGGGATTACCGCCAACGGCTGAAGAGATCGCTGATTTCGTGGCGGATGATCGATCTGATGCATTTGAACGACAGGTGGACCGATTATTGGCATCGCCTCGATTCGGAGAGCAGTGGGGGCGGAAGTGGTTAGACATCGCACGCTACTCGGATTCGAAAGGTTACGTCTATGCGCGCGAAGAACGTTTCTACGTCAATGCGCCCAGCTATCGTGATTGGGTTGTTGACGCACTGAACAGCGATATGCCCTATGATCGCTTCGTACTGCTACAGTTGGCGGCCGATCAAGCGGCGCCGCACGATGTGGATTCGCAAGCCGCCATGGGGTTTCTGACGGTAGGTCGTCGATTTTTAGGTGTGACTCATGACATCATCGATGATCGAATCGACGTGGTGACACGTGGACTCCTGGGGTTAACGGTGGGTTGTGCTCGCTGTCACGATCATAAATTCGATCCAATTCCGACCGACGACTATTACTCGCTCTATGGCGTCTTTCTCAATACGACAGAAGAACGCGTGCAGTTAAGTGGCGGTACGAAAGCGGGCTTGGCCGATTCGGAGGCAATGGCCACGTTCAACAAAGAGTTGGCCGCGAGGCAGAAGAAGCTGCGCGATCAACTAGCCACTGAGCGCGAGGCTGCCCGGCGACGCGTGATGGATCGGCTGGCCGATTACCTCATCGCGCAGTGCGAGATGGAAAAAGTACCCGCAGAAGGTTTTGATATTGTCATCGAACGCACCGATCTCGTGCCCGCTCAGGTGCGTCGCATTCACGCGTATCTACTCGACGCACGGGAACGCAATGATCCTATCTTCATCGCCTGGCGCATGTTTGAATCGTTGCCCACGGAAGAGTTCGCGCAGGCCGCGGGGGACGTGGTGGCTCAATTGCAGAAGTCATCGCTTGAGGCATCCAATAAAACGGCGCCGATTACGATTAACCCGCATGTCGCCCGACGCTTTGTAACGGTGCCCGTTTCCCTTCGCGAGGTTGCTGAGCGCTACGGGCAACTGCTGAACGATCTGGATAATATTGAGTGTACAAGCGATTATGAAGCTGAGGCTCTGCGCGAATTGCGTGCCTTGCATACGGCGGACAGTTCTCCGTTCATTGTGCCCGACGAACAAATTGTCAGTACGGAGCAGTATTTCGAATCGAGCGTCTGTACGGCGCTGTGGAAACTGCAAGCCGAAGTTGATAGTTTAATTTTACAATCGCCGGAAGCGCCACCATTCGCAACGGTGCTTGTCGACCGAAAGACCATTCGCGAACCGTTTGTCTTTCGGCGAGGCAACCCATTGCTAATTAGCCATCGGGTGCCCCGTCACTTTTTAAGCGCCATTTCTTTTGCTAAGCCATCGAGTGGCTCCGTCGCACAGTTGGAGTCGATCGATGCGCCGCAGCCGCCCGCTTTCAAACACGGCAGTGGTCGACTGGAGCTCGCGCAAGCAATCATTGATCCGCACAATCCACTGACTTCCCGAGTCTGGGTGAATCGGTTGTGGCAACATCTCTTCGCGCAAGGTCTAGTGTCTACGCCCAGCGATTTCGGATTGCGAGCCACTCAGCCCAGCCATCCAGAGTTGCTCGATCACTTAGTAGGCCGGTTGCTGGAATCATCGGGCAGCACGAAACAGATATTGCGGGATCTGGTGCTTTCGCAAACCTATCGCCAAGCTTCCAAGCCGATGCAGGACGCAGCAACGGCTGAGCGAGCGCGCGAGCTGGATCCCGATAATCGACTGCTTTGGCATGCGCCCGTCAAGCGGCTATCGTTCGAACAGCAGCGTGACACCTGGCTAATGGTGGCTGATGCGCTCGACAATGCACGAGGTGGTCAGGCTCGTACGATGTTTGACGATGAAGACAACGTGCGCCGATCGGTGTATGGTCAAGTTGATCGTCAGTTCTTGCCGGGCGTGCTACGAGTCTTTGATTTTGCAAACCCGGATCTACATACTCCTGTACGTAGTGAAACGATCGTTCCGCAGCAGGCGTTGTTCGAACTTAATCATGCCTTTGTAGCTCGATCGGCGCGTCGCGTGGTGGAGTCGGTGTTGCGTGGTGCGCCTGAAGCGATGCAGGTTGGGGGGCCGGGGAAAGTTTTCGAAACAAGCGCGAGGCCGATCATCACCGCATTGTTCGAACAAGTGCTAGGGCGAGGGCCCACTGCAACAGAAGTCGAGAGTGCGCTTGCGTTTTTGGATCAGCCTACCGATGCGCTCCCTAAGCGACGTGTGGAAGCCGATTCATGGCAATATGGATTTGGAAAATTTGATGAGCAGCAATGTAGCATCGAAGGGTTTACGAAGCTTCCGCACTTTAATGGACAGGCGTGGCAGGGCGGCGTGAAGTGGCCCGATGACAAACTGGGCTGGGTGCAAGTGACGGCGACTGGCGGCCATGCAGGAAACGATTTAGAGCACGCGGCCGTCCGTCGCTGGACTGCGCCAACCGACGGTGAGTATCAAGTTCAATCGGTCGTCAAACACAACTCGTCGCAAGGTGACGGAATTCGTGTGGCGATGCTTGTGCGACGCAGCGCCGGCGCGTTGACAGCCGATAACACGGCACCTGCCCATGTCATACTTCAAACAGCCATTGTGCATGATACACAAGTCGACTTTTCTACGAAGCCACTGGAAAAGCCGCTGCAACTACGAGCCGGCGACAACATCGATTTTGTGGTCGATTTCAACAAGAATTTGAATAACGACCAATTCGCATGGGCGCCGCAGATCAACCGTATAGATAGCGACGCTCAAGCATCTGCCGTTCCAAGAACCTGGAATGCCGAAGCGGATTTTGCTGGGGCTCAAATCGAACTGCTGGACGTTTGGCAACAACTGGCCCAGGTCCTACTGGTTAGTAATGAACTGATGTTTATCGAGTAATGTGAGACCGATAGTGATGGAATTTGAAATCAACCGTCGACAAATGTTGACTCGCTCGGGTATGGGCATCGGCGGCCTGGGCTTGGCTAGTTTGTTGAGCGAGCAGGCATCGAATGCGGCCGAGGCGTCGTTGGCCCCAAAGTCACCGCACTTTGCGCCCCGAGCCAAGCGAGTGATCCATTTCTTTTGCAATGGTGGTCCATCGCACGTCGACACTTTTGATTATAAACCAGCGCTTGAAAAGTATGCCGGGCAATCGATCCCGGAGACGTTAACTACGGAACGCAAGACGGGCGCGGCCTTTCCTTCACCCTTCAAGTTCAAACGCTACGGTGAAAGCGGCATCCATGTAAGCGAGCTCTTCGCCAAGACAGCCGAGCATATTGATGACATGGCCATCATCAAATCGATGCATGCTCAAGTCCCCAATCACGAGCCGTCGCTCATGCTCATGAACTGCGGTGACTCAGTGCAACCGCGTCCTAGCGTCGGTGCTTGGGTCATGTATGGCTTAGGCGCGGAAAATCAGAACCTGCCAGGTTTCATTGCCATGTGTCCCGGCGGATATCCGATCAAAGACACAGAAAACTGGCAAGCCGGTTTCCTGCCTGGGATCTTTCAAGGTACCTTCGTCGACTCCCAGCATCGCGAGTTGCCGCGACTCATCGAAAATATCCGCAGCCCGCATGCGAGTGCTGCCATGCAACGTCGCCAGTTGGATCTGCTCCAGAAACTGAATGCAGAGCACATTCGTCAGACCACCGATCCGCGACTCGAAGCACGTATTAAAAGTTTCGAACTGGCCTTTCGCATGCAGAGCGAAGCCGAAGATGCATTTGATATATCGCGTGAATCGCTGAGCATCCAAGAGATGTATGGCAGTAGCGTTCACGGTCGACAAACACTGATCGCTCGACGCTTGTTGGAACGTGGCGTACGCTATGTGCAATTGTGGCATGGTGCAGGTCAACCTTGGGACAACCATACGCAGATCGAGCAGAATCATCGTAAACTGGCTGGCGAGATCGATGGTCCCATCGCTGCGCTCATGACGGATCTGAAACAACGCGGCATGTTCGAAGACACCTTGATCGTGTGGGGCGGCGAATTCGGTCGCACGCCGACGGTTGAGCTGAGTGGCGATGGCAAGTCACAACTGGGCCGCGATCACAATCACTATGGCTTCACGGTTTGGATGGCGGGCGGTGGCGTTCGCGGTGGAGTGGAGTATGGTGCGACCGACGAGTTTGGTTTCAAGGCCGTGGACCGCCCGGTCAGCGTTCACGATTTGCACGCTACCATGTTGCACTTGCTAGGCTTTGATCACGAACGCTTGACTTATCGCTACGCCGCTCGCGACTTTCGATTGACAGATGTGTCTGGTCGATTGTTGCGAGAAGTGATCGCCTAGACGATCAAGTTTTCGTAATCGAACCTCCGCCAGGTATCAACGCTCCATGATAGATAAGAAGCGCTGGGGCTAGATCCAGATTAGCCCTCCGCGCCGGTTTCTAGGATGGCCATGAAAGCCTTTTGTGGGATGTCGACGGAGCCGATGGATTTCATTCGCTTCTTCCCCTCTTTCTGCTTCGCCCAAAGTTTGCGTTTGCGAGTGATGTCGCCACCATAGCACTTGGCGGTCACATTCTTTCGCATGGCGGGGACGGTCTCACGTGCGATGACGCGCGAACCAATTGCGGCTTGCACTGCGATTTCGAACATGTGCCGATCGATCTCTTCCTTCAGCTTCTTGACCACCGCGCGACCGCGACGATCCGCGTCGGCGCGGTTGCAGATGATGCTGAGCGCGTCGACCTTCTTAGCATTAACCAAAATATCCATCCGCACCAAATCCGCTGGTTCGTACCCAATCAATTCGTAATCCATGGTGCCATAACCGCGGGTGGCACTTTTCAATTTATCGTGCAGATCATAGATCACTTCGGCGAGTGGCAAGTGGTAGGTGACCATCGCGCGCGTCTGCGATAAGTACTCGGTGCCAACCTGAACTCCGCGCCGGTCCTGGCACAGCTTCATCACTTGCCCGATCTGATCGTTGGGAACCACGAAGTTTACTTTCACAATCGGCTGACGAAACTCTTCGATGTCACCGGTCTCGGGCACTTCCTGCGGTCGGTGGATTTCGAGTTTCTCGCCGTTGCGTTTGATCACTTCGTAAGTCACGTTGGGCGCGGTTTGAACCAAGTCAACATCGCACTCCCCTTCCAACCGCTGCTGCACAATTTCCATGTGCAACAAGCCGAGGAAACCGCAACGGAAACCGAATCCTAACGCTTCGCTGGTCTCCGGCGCGAACTCGAAGCTTGGATCGTTGATACTCAATTTCTCCAGCGCGTCACGCAGCTCGCTAAAATTCTGCCCGTCGCTTGGATAAAGTCCGCAGTACACCATGCGTTTCGGTTGCTGATAACCAGCCAATGGATCGGCGGCATCTGTACCGGCAGTGATTACGGTGTCACCGATATGCACATCTTTCAGTGACTTGATGTTGCAGATTAGATAACCCACTTGTCCCGCAATCAATTTGTCCACAGGGCGGCGATTAGGAACGAACTGACCAAGTTCCATCGTTTCGTAAACAGCATTCGCTCGCGCCAAACGAATCTTCTGTCCCTTAACCACCGTCCCAGCCATAATCCGCGCATAAGTGATCGCGCCGCGGTAGTCATCGTAGTGTGAATCGAACACCATCGCTTGCAACTGCGCTTCTGGGTCGCCAGTGGGCGCTGGAATGCGTTCAACGATCGATTTTAACAAATCCGGCACACCCACACCGGTCTTGCCGCTGCACAGAATGATTTCATCCGGATCGATACCCAAGGACTGAGCCATTTCTTCCATGACTTCGGTAACGCGAGCATGCTGCAGATCGATCTTATTGATCACTGGAATGATTTTGAGGTCGTGCGACATTGCTAGGTATGCGTTGGCGACCGTTTGAGCCTCGACGCCTTGAAACGCATCGACCAGCAGAAGGGCTCCTTCGCAGCAAGTTAGACTGCGGGAGACTTCGTATTGAAAGTCGACGTGCCCCGGTGTGTCGATCAAATTCAGTTCGTACTCTTTGCCTGCGTGCGTATGACGGAGCGCGACGGCACGCGCTTTAATCGTGATACCACGTTCGCGTTCGAGCGCCATGTCATCGAGCATCTGGGCTTTCATCTCACGTTTTTCAACCGTGCCCGTTTGCTCAAGCAAACGATCTGCGAGAGTGCTTTTTCCGTGATCGATATGCGCGATGATGCAGAAGTTCCGAATTCTCGAAATGTCCATTTCAGAGGATGGCTTAGACAGGATGAGAACTCCAACGAAAGAGCGTGTTCACAGGTTGATCGAAAGTGATGAACTGAAAATTAGTTAGACGTTTGCGTCTGCGAGTGCGACTGCGATTGCGAATAATCTTTT
>JANPLP010000225.1:0-2570 GCA_031426595.1 Planctomycetia bacterium
TCTCAAGCACCTTCAAACAGATGGCATCTTGGCTTGCCACATTTCAAATCTCCACTTCAATTTGCGACCCGTCATCGCGGGTCTAGCCCAAGACCTGGGACTCGCGCATCGCTTCATCGGCAGCGGAGCCGACATTCAATCTGCGGCGCGCCCGGCGATCTGGGCGATGCTTGCAAGATCCCCAGAGTCACTTGCGAAAATGGATCATCGCCAGCCCGCGCTGGCCACAGATCCGCCACCAACCAGCGAAGTCACAGAGCGCCCTATTTCCTGGACCGACGCACGCAGCAATCTGTTAGAAGTGATGTGGTGATCAAGTTCGGAATGCGGAACTTAGCCCTGCTTGGTACACTAGAGTTGTTCCACTTCGAAAAAGCGGTGAGCACTTACGCTGAAAAACACTCGCTGAAAAACACTATGCGTCGATACGTCAAGACCCCGTAGGAATCGAGCTTGGCAAACTCTCTAGGATCTAATCCGCCTGAACAAGATTGGCGAAATCAAAACGAGCTGCAGCAAGCGCTCATCACTGAACAAAAGCTGCAGCACGTTTTGTCTTGGGCTCTGTCGTTCATATTGCATATCCTGGTTCTGTTTGTCATCGCCGCTGTTTTTGCTTTCATACCCAGTGGCACCGGCGGCGATAACGATGGTCCAATCGATACCGCCATCATCTATGAAGTAGCAGTAGCAGTAGATATTAGCGGCGATCAATTCACCACGGATGAAGCCGGTGGTGGAGCGATCGGAGGCGGCGAGGATTCTGTCGCGTCGAATGCTGCGGCAAGTCTACCGGGCGCAGACAGCTCACCCATCGATAGCGCTGCGTTGCTGGTCGGCCTGCTTCCAAGCGACAGTGCGCCCGCAGGCGGGGCGGGCAATGCTGCCGGGGGATTGGGCTTAGGAAACGGCGGATCGCAACTGGGTTCAGGTTCCGGCATTCCAAAAGTAAAGACGAAAGTGTTCGGCATCGAAGGCGAAGGGCGTCGCTTTGTCTATGTCTTCGATCGCTCCGATAGCATGAACGGTTACGAAGGTCGACCCTTTGCAGTCGCGAAAGCCGAGTTGCGAAAGAGCCTCGAGTCGCTCAGCGAGTCGCACGAATTTCAGATCATTTTTTACAACGATGCACCCATTGCCTTCGGCGGTTCCGAGTCCAATGGCCCCCGCATGATGCTCGGATCGGAAAACAACAAACGCACCGCCAACGCTTTTGTGCGCGACATCCCAGCCACCGGAGGCACGCAGCACCTCCGAGCTCTGCGCATGGCACTCAACATGAACCCAGATGTCATTTTCTTCCTTACAGACGCTGACAAACCCGCACTTCGAGAACGCGAAATCGATGATCTACAGAATCGCGCCAGCCGCAGTACGACTTCGATTCATTCGATCCAGTTCGGAGAAGGCCCAAACCAAAGCAATGGTAACTGGATCCAAGTTTTGGCTGAAGGAACACAAGGCAAGTACCGCTACATCAACGTCAACCAACTGAACGACGGTGATAATGATCGCTAACTGCCGGCACCATGCACGGCTGTGGTATTTGCAAATTTCGCTATGCTATCCGCTTGGAATCAGCCCACTGCACAGCATCTCCCAACTCTAGCATCCACAAGTAGCGACCATCCACCATGGCCACACCTTCTATTCGCCCCGTCAAAATCAAACGCAAGTTCACCAAGTCCAGTCCGGGAAGCGTTCTTTATCAGTGCGGTGAAACCATCGTGCTTTGCACGGCAAGCTTGCAGATGGACGTTCCACCATGGCTAGCAGGCTCCGGGAAAGGCTGGGTAACGGCTGAGTACAGCATGTTGCCACATAGCACGAACAAACGCAAAGGTCGTGACCGCGGTGGAAAAATCGATGGCCGCACCACAGAAATTCAACGTTTGATCGGCCGCAGCCTACGTGCTGTCGTTGACCTCGAACGGCTGGGCGAACGCATGGTCACCATCGACTGCGACGTGTTGCAAGCGGATGGCGGCACTCGTACCGCCAGCATCACCGGCGGATTTATCGCCATGGTCGATGCATTAGCCGTCGAATTTGCTAAGACACCCGCCAAAGACCATCCTATCCGCGATAACGTAGCGGCTATCAGCGTTGGAATCGTTGCAGGCAAACCCGTGCTCGATCTGGACTACATCAATGACTCAGCCGCTGAAGTCGATATGAATGTCGTCATGACTGGCCGCAATCGCTTTGTGGAAATCCAAGGTACCGGTGAAGAAGCGACTTTCGACGACGAACAACTGGCCGCCATGCTGAAACTTGCCAAAGCCGGCATTCACCAACTGACCGCGATCCAAAAGGACGCGCTAGGCAAGCTCTGGCCACTTTGAGCATGGCTTCTACTCCGCGCATCCAGAATGGATGTCGACCGGGTGTTTTCGTTCAAAGACAGTAGGCCGTAACAAGCAACGCGCCGTTACGGCACTCCCGAACCGCTCACGCCGACAATGATTTCATCCTCGCCGGATCCGCACTTCGCTTGATCCAGCCTACGCATCGATGGGCGACAAATGATCGATGAACGTAAAACGCCGAAGCGGGCCGCGACGATCGTG
>JANPLP010000226.1:0-28983 GCA_031426595.1 Planctomycetia bacterium
TTTGCTCAGCAGCCACAAAGCGCGAGCCCGCATGCGAGGGTTGCTGTCGAGGGCGAGTTTATTGAGTTCGCCGACCGCGCCGTTCTTCATTTTCACGAGGGCTTGGTAGGCCATAAACCGGACCGAGTTGCATGGGTTGCGAAGTGCTTCGACGGCCCCAGCGGCGGTCGTCAAATCAAATTTAGGAACGGTGTACTTCGAACCCGGTGGGGCAATGCGGAACAATCGACCGCGTTCCATGTCGACCATGTTGTGGCCGCCGACTCCCGGATCGTACCAGTCCGATACAAAGAGGGAACCGTCGGGAGCAACGCATACGTCAGCGGGTCGGAACCATTTGTCGTACTCGCCCACGGCGATGTCCGCGATCGTTGCCGAGTAGCCTGCGCCTTCTGGCTTGGCGATATAGGAACGCACCACATTGGGGCCTGCATCGCAGTGGATCACTTGATTGCGAAACTTTTCCGGTAGCAAGTTCCCTTCGTATACGGTGATTCCTGTTGGAGAACCCGCGCCGGTGATGAGCATGTTGGGAACGACGCCGGGATCATTCAAGTGCCAATGGCGTCTTGGAATCTCAGGTTCCCAGTTAGTGCGTTCGACTTGCCAGCCCGCCCCGTTGGCTTCGTCGGTGTATCCGTAGTTGCCGAACTCCATCACAAAATTGATGCGGGTGGCCCGATTGCCGTCATCGTCGTTGTCGGACTGCCAAAGCGTGCCAAAGGAATCGATGGACACTTCGTAATTGTTTCGGAAATTGTGTCCAAGCACTTCCATATCGCTTAGGTCTTCGTTGCAGCGAAAGACCATCCCTTGCCTGTAGGGTTTGCCGGAATCATTGATTTCACGTCCCCACCGGTCCTTGATCGGCTTGCCCTCGGAGTCGCAGAGCCGATGTCCGGTGTTACCGTAGTTAAAGTACATTTTGCCATCGGGACCGAACATAAACGAGTGGACCGAGTGGTCATGCTGTGGATCGCCTGTTTTGGTCAAGATGGCTTTTTTAGAGTCGGGAACATCGTCGCCATTTTCATCGATAAACTCCCACACGAACGGAGCCGCGCTCACGATCACGCGGTTGCCCAAGACACACAGGCCGAGGGCCGAATCGATATCGCGCCCTTGATAGAAAACTTTCGACGTATCGACCACTCCGTCTTGGTTGGTATCTTCGAGGATGAGAATCCGATCCCCTTCTTTGCGATCGTCTTTGTGACGTCGGTAGTTGACCACTTCGCAGGCCCAGATGCGACCTTTGTGATCGATGTCGATGTTGGTTAAGCTTTTGAGCATCGGCTCGGAGGCTGCGAGGGCAGCTTCGAGTCCACCGGCGACGACGAGTCCTGCGACTGCTTTGTCGCTGCTGCGTTGATCGCCAGCCGCGACGCTGCCGGATTGTCCACCGCCCCATTGGTTGAGTCCTGCGGGAACCGCTTCGGCGGCGATATGGAATCGGACGGAGGTTGTGTCGGGCGATCGCGATACGCCGCCGTTGTCGAGCGCGCAACCGGTTTGAAATCGTTCGTAGCCGGCTGGGAGTTGGAATCCGATGACGCTGTTGGCATGTGTTCCGATCCCTTTGACGGGGGTGGATCGGACTTGCAATGGACCACCGTCGACGTTGGCGTTTTTGGCTGGGCTGCCGAAGTCGCTGGAGGCTTCGAACCAATCGAGATCGAGCAGGGACTTGGTCCCATTTTTACCGACGAGTTTCGGTTCGACCCAATCGGCCCAATCGAATCCGATGCCATCGTCGCCAGCGGTCACGACCAGATAGAGTTTTTTGACATCCGTGATATCGACATCGACATCGATTTGATGGCGGGAAGTTTTGTCGTTGACGGTTTGTGAGGAGAACAGCAATTTGGCATTGGAGGCCGAGGGCTTTGCAGAGGTAGCGGCAGTTGGGTTGGCTGCGTTGGGGTTGGCTGTGTTGGAATTCGCTGAGATGAGTTGAAAGGCCTTGGCGATTTCATCGGGTTTGAATTTGGCGGGTACTTGTTCGTCTTGATTTTCTTTGAGTTGTTCGACGGTTTTTGGTTCGACGTTCGCACCGGCGTCAGGGACGGGAGCATGGGCGGCCCAGAGGATAGCGTTGGCGACGAGTTTCGTTTGTTCGGTGCGTCCCCAGTTCCAGTGGAAGTGACCACCGGTGAAGCCAAAGGATCGGCCGCCGTTGGGTCGTTCGGTGGCCCAAGCGACGTGTTGGAGATCGCCCCGGGCGACTTCTTTGCGGACAGTGGGGTTGCCGCTATGTTCACCATCGGGTCGATCCATGGTGGATGCGGGCGGGACGGCCGAAAGGATGGGGGTAACGCCTTTCATATTGTCCGGGAATCGCATGTGGAAATACCATTCATCGCGAGTGGAGAATGGCTTGACGCCGGAGGTGATGGGGTGTTTAGGGAGGTTATCGAATTTGGCATCCCAGTGAGGGTTGACGGACCAATTGGTTTCGAAGTAGCCACCGAGCCAAGACAGGAATTCAGGCCCTCCTTTTTTTGTGGGGACTTCGACCGCGTAGTGGATACAAACGAAGCCAGCTCCGCGGTCCATATGTTTCTTGAGGTTTTCGAGGTGGGGCAAGGAGGGATGCCCGCCACCGCCATCGGAGTAGACCACGATCGCGTCGGCATTATCGAGGATCGACGCGTCAGCGGGCCAGCCGTTTCGAATGACTTCGCATTGGATGTTGGGATCGGTTTTTTTGATCACATCGGCGAGGATACGAGAGCCGGCGTAATGTTCATGGGAGCCATAGTCGTGGCTCTGTTTGCCTGCGATAAAGACGATTTTTTTAGGGGCGTTGAGATTAGGGGAATTGTTTTCGAAAGCGCCAACGGGATCCGAAGCGACAAAGACCAGGAGGCCGGACAAGCCAACGAACATTGCAGAACAAGCGATGAGATCTTTGAGACGCGGCAGCATGAATGGGCTCCATTCGAGGTAGAGGGTTTTTACCGTCCCGCATTGTAGCGAGATAAACCGCACCTGGACAGCATTCCGCAAGCCACAAATGGAAACGAAGGATCGGACGTCCTAGGGCACCCAACCTGCTGCGTTCTTGGGCTCAAGGCTTGGCCCTCTCCGTCCGGTCGCCATACAGCGTATACTAAGGGAGTCTCGTACACAGATTTTTTCGCCTTTTACGGACGCAAATCGAATGAGCTCCGAGTTACCGCCCTTTGCACAGCAATGGGTACAACAATGGAAACAAGCAGCCCCGCGGCTTCAGGCAATTCGCGACGAAGAGTTGCGTCGACTCGGGACTAAGTCGAATCCTCCGATAGATGGAATACGAATTTTCGACAAGCGACCGTACGAACATGGGATGGTAACGATGCAAAGGTGGTTTATGCGGCAATACTTGCTCGATAGTCTCAACGCAAAACGAGAGAAGCAGTAGGTCATGTCCAGCCACGACCTTAGCAGTTTGGTAGCAGCGGCGTTACGCGTGCAGCGGAATTGGGAGGCACAGGGGATTGAATTCTGTTTCATCGGTGGATTGGCCGTGCAATACTGGGGCGAACCGAGACAGACCAATGATGTCGACGCCACAGTTTGGACGGAGTTCGGCAACGAACGTCCTATGATAGACAAGCTGCTTGAGGAGTTAACGGGGAGGATCGAAGACGCGGCTGGATTTGCGTTGATCAATCGCGTCTTGTTGGCACAAGAGCGATCGGGAATAGATATTGATATTTCGTTTGCTGCATTTCCGTTTGAGAATGAGCTGATAGGACGATCGCAAAAGAGACCCTATGTTAGTGGAGTGATGCTTCGCATCTGTGAGCCAAGCGACTTGGTTATTCTAAAGGCCTTCGCCAATCGGGCACGAGACTGGCAAGACATTCGAGGAATACTCATTCGAAGCGGAAAGGAATTGGACTGGGGGCACATCGAATCCGTACTTTCGATGCTTGCAAGGTTAAAGGAAGAGCCGGAGATCATGGAACAATTATCCAAACTTCGCGATAGTCTCTAGCCAAAAAGCCCGAACACATCCGCAGCGGCATGCGGGATTCCAATCGCAAAGATAGGGAATACCCCAGGCTTGCCCTGGGGATACGTTTTTCTTTGTGGCTACAAACAGCCATAACCATCGGATATCTTCTATCCAGCCTTTCCAGACAACATCACCTCGATTCGGACACGCCCATCCCATGGACGAATACAAATTCACGAATACTTGGTTTCAAACGACAGCAAGGAGTGCATGGGACCAAGTGGTGCCGCAGATCAAACCTAGCAAGATCTTGGAGGTCGGGACATACGAAGGAGCGAGCGCCTGCTACATGGTCGAGAAAATGGCGAACATCCACCCCATCGAGTTGCATTGCATCGACACCTGGGTCGGGGGAGTCGAGCATCTAGCAGGTGGAGCGATGGAAGCACCGGATATCGCTATAATTGGATGGATCCCTCGTGGGCTTTTTGAATCGATTAAAATGGTCTGGATGTATTCTTTAGAACCAGCGCAGCAACTAGAGTATTCAAGTCACTTTTAGTGTCGATTTTCCACAAAATAGATGCCAGCTCGTCGCCGCGATCTGTATTCTCAAATTCCATTCAAATGCCAATCGCCAAACGTCATTTTTGAATCGGGACATTTATGAAACCTCCGTCCTCCCAACCTAATCCTCATGAAGAAATCACGGATCCTCGAATCGAAGATGTATTTGCTGCTCATCAAAAGGGTGATTATGAGTATGCGGAACAATCCTATCGCTTCATTTTAAATCGCAATCCCAATAACTTGGACGCGTTGCAATTGCTCGGCGCGCTCTTGATACAACAAAATCGGTACGAAGAAGCGCTTGCGATTTTAACTCAAGCGGTTGCCGTAAACTCCAATACCGCAGCTACGTTTGCTAATATCGGCGTCGCCTATTCTAGATTAAACCGAAGATGTGAGGCAGTCGAGGCCTATCGTCGCAGCATTGAGATAAACCCACATGATTGCGATGTACATGTCAATCTGGGAAGGCTTCTAGCAAAAATGGGTCGCTATGCAGAATCGGCCAATGCCTTTGAAAGCGCCGTCCGTTTATCACCTGACGATCCTAAAAAATTATTGAGTCTTTCGGTCGCGCGATTCCGAAGTGGCGATAAGTCGAGTGCTTTAGAGGTCGCCGGGAGAACTCTACTTCTAGAACCTGAAAACGCTCAAGCACTACGTGTCCGTGGACAATGTTTGTTGGCCATGAACGATCCGGAGTCATTAAGACTGTCCGTTGAATGCTGGAGAAGGATTGCAAACCAAGAGCCTGAAAATCCCGATATCCTATCCAATCTGGCAAGCGCGTTAAGGAGAAATAGGCAATGGGACGAATGCGAATCGGTTTGCAAGACAATACTGCAGTTGTTTCCAAATCACTTTCATGCACTTTGCAATCTTGGGCTGACCCAGTCTTCACAAGAAAAATTCGAACTGGCGCTGGCGACGTTGCGGCTTGCAGACGAGTTGGCAAGAACAACTCGACCGGAAAAGGACATTCCCGCTGAGAGCCGATTTCAAGGACGAATGAACGAAGAGCAATGGGGGGAATTGGTATGTACAATTCGGTCGCAATTGGCTTCGCTACTCAATTTGTTTGGGGAGTACGATTTAGCTCAAAATCTTGTAGACGAAGTACTTGTAATCGATCCTACCCATGTGAACGCCCGGATGATGCAAGGCTTCCTTCATTTGCAGGCAGGAAAATTCCAAGAGGGGTGGTCTTGGTACGAGGAGCGAAAGAAGGGAGAGTTTGCACCAAGAAGTTTTCCACGACCCGAATGGATGGGCGAGGAAAACCAAAATGCGACTGTGCTGTTGCATAGCGAGCAAGGACTGGGGGATACGTTGCAGTTCGTTCGCTATGCAAGGCTTGTCCGAGAGCGAGTTGGAAGGGTTCTGCTACTGGTGCCACCTTCGTTAAAACCGCTCTTGCTGTGCTCGGATATGGACGCAATTATCTTAGCAGAGGGCGAACCAATCCCTGCCTTTGATTTCCATCTACCGATGATGAGTCTGCCGTTCGTATTCCAGACATCCATCTCCACTGTACCTAACCAAATCCCGTATATTTCTGCCGACTCAGTTCTTGTCCACTCATGGGGCAGAAGGCTTCGAGAGCTCGATGGTTTTAAGATCGGAATCGCATGGCAGGGGAATCGTGAATTTGCGTTCGACAGCCTTCGTCGATTGAAACTTGAATATTTTCGCGGATTAGCAAGTATTCCTGGTGTGCGGTTGGTCAGTTTGCAAAATGGAGTCGAGGCTCAACGAGTCGCCGAGGTCGACTTTGAAGTCGTTTGCTTTGAGGATCTCGATTGCAACAAAGGTGCCTTTATGGATAGTGCGGCCATTTTGCAAAACCTCGATCTGGTGATTTCCCCATGCACGGCCATCGCTCATCTTGCGGGCGCGATGGGCCGGCCGATATGGTTTGCTAAATCGTTCGCTGCCGAATGGAGGTGGATGATTGGCGATCATCCGGACAATCCGTGGTACCCTACCATGCGAATGTATCGACAACCGAAATTGGGGGAATGGTCGACTGTGTTTGAGTCCATGAAATGCGACTTAAGTCAAAGACTCCTCTCGCGAGAGCATTGTTTCTCCAATACGAATGCGATTGCTAACTTATACCACCAATAGTAATTGTTGTTTTGTTTCCTTCACGCCAAGAATCCCTTTCCACGATGACATCGATTCTAGAATCCCTTCAAATAGGACTCCAGTTCCAACAAAAAGGTCAAATAGAATTGGCGTCCAAGTTGTACAACGATGTTCTTGCGGTCGATCCTAATCAGGCAGACGCTTTGCATCTTTTGGGGCTTATTGAAACCAATCGCGGAAATCATGACCGAGCTATAGAAATGATCTCCCGCGCGTCACAACTCATGCCCACAAGCGAAATCTTTCTTTCGAACCTGGGCGTCGTGTTTAAAAACGCTGGCCGACTGGAGCAAGCGGTCGAGGCTTATCGCAAAGCAATTGCTATCAACCCCACAAGCAGTAGTATCCGTTTCAATCTTGGAAAATCCCTGAAGCAATTACAGCAATACGATGAGGCCAAAGATCAATTCGAAAAAGCAGTCGAATTGGATCGATCTAATTCAGCCCCGTGGCTCAGTCTGATGAGCCTCTACTCTGAAGGACATCACCTAGATTCCGCGATCTCGATCGCGGACCGAGCGTTTGCAGCCTTTCCAAACCATCCCGAAATCCTGATCAACATCGGCGCAATCCAGAAGCGGTGCAGTGAATTCGAGAAGGCTCTCGAAACGTACAAACGCATCGTCCAATTCGATCCAGTGCACATTGACGCGTTATGCCGAGTTGCCTCTACCTGCTTTGCGCTCCATCGTGTCAACGAGGGAATTCCGTATTTGGATCGCGCACGGGCCATTGCCCCGAACAGCGGTTTCGTTCTGGCCTGCACAGGATTGCTTCACAATACTCTGAACAACGCTACGGAAGCGATCAAAGCCTATCGGCTGGCAACTCAGCAACAGACCAACATTGCAAGTCCCCACTCCTGTCTGGCAGCAGCATTGAGAAAAGTGGGGGAATTTTCCGAAGGATTGCTTTGCGCATCGCATGCGCTCACCTTGGAACCCGAAAATGCCGAATGCATGGCGGTTCGGGCAGGCATGCTGCTGTCGCTCGGAGACCATGTTGGGGCCCTCTACGACTTCCGTCGAGCTATCGATACCCGTCGCGGAAATTATAAAGACGCACATCAAAGTCTTCTGATGTGCCTACAGTATTTACCAGGTATCAGTCCAGAGAAACTATACGAAGAGCACCTCGATTGGGCGAGGATCCATTCTGGGCTACCCGCTACGTACGACAAACTGAAAACGCTGCCCACAATTAAATCGGCAACTACAACGGCGTCCGCTGGTGGATTGTCCAAGAGGAGAATTCACATCGGTTTCGTTTCCGGCGATCTGGGTGCACATCCGGTCGGGTATTTTACCGCAAAGCTATTTGAGTCGATCGACAGAGATCGATTCGCAGTTCACGTCTATTCCGATCGGCTCGGAGAGGACTGGCTCAATACCCGATTGCGATCGATGGTTGAAAAGTGGTACGATACCGCTCACATGGCCGACAAAGCGCTGCACCAGCAAATTGAAACCGATCAAATCGAGATCTTGATCGATCTCGCAGGCCATACGGCCCAGAATCGTTTACTTCTTTTCGCAAAACGATCTGCACCTGTCCAAATCAGTTGGGCTGGTTACGTTGGCACTACCGGGCTTGAACAAATGGACTACTTGCTAGCGGACCGATTCCATATTCCTCCGGAACTTGAGAACCACTATCTCGAGCGAGTTTTGAGAATGCCCCACGGATATGTCAGTTACACTTCACCGCCTGATGCGCCTGACATCGGACCACTGCCCATGATCGCCAACGGGTACGCAACTCTGGGTGCCATGTGCAACCCAGCCAAAGTCAACGAGGAAGTCCTGCAACGATGGGGACAAATCCTGTGCCAGCTCCCAGACTCGCGAATGCATCTCTGCTACAACGGATGGCCCGACCCAGGCAATCAAAAGCGGGTCGAACAGGTTTTCGCAAGCTACGGTTGCGAAAACCGAACGGACTATCATCAAACCAGTGGGGCCGCATCGCTGATGCACCATTACAACCAAATCGATATCGCACTCGATACTTTCCCTTATTCCGGAGGGCTCACGACGATAGAGGCGATGTGGATGGGCGTGCCCACGATCACATGGCCTCAATCGACCTTTGCGGGAAGGCATTCTCTGAGCCATCTGTCCAATGTTGGTTTGCTACAGTGTATCGCAGACACTGCACAAAAGTATGTCGAAATTGCGGTTGCTATGGCAAAACAAGTCGAAGTACTGGTCGAGTTGCGCCGCACGCTCCGGGACCGTGTCTCACAATCGCCCCTCTGTGATGGACCGGCATTCGCTCGCAGCTTCGAATCATTAATGGAGGGATGCCTTGAGCAAGTATCGCAATTACCAGGTTCTAACCGTTAATCGCCGAAAGTCACCTTGTGAATAAGCGATTCGAAATTCCTGGCAAATCGACGACCGTCGCAAAGCGGTGAGGCCATCATCCGTTCTCGCATACTCGCACGAATCTCGCTTAACCTCGCGGGGTTTTGGGACATGGCGACAGCTCTCGCGACATAGTCGTCCTCGTCGATGGCAACCCAGTCCGTTAGGCCCGTATTGCTCAAGTGGCTAAAGGCATGGCGTCCCGCGAACGTGGAGTGAGGCCATGTGATCGTAGGCACCCCCATCCATAGTGCTTCCAACGTGGTCAGTCCGCCGGAATAGGGAAACGTATCTAATGCAATGTCCACATCGCGATACTGATCCATCATGGCGACAACGCTGTTTGCCATTCGAAAACTCGTTCTTCCCCCACATCCTGCCGACTCCAATTGATTTTCGACTCGTGATCGATTTCCCGAGTCGAGCCAGCCCGAATAGCACAAAATGAGTCGCGAGCGCGGTACCAGTTGCAAAATCCGAGACCAAGTTCGAAGCACTTCTACATTAACTTTGGCAGGATTGCACATTGCCCCGAACGAGACATGCCCGGACCTTGCGAATGCAGGTAGTGATACGCTCGGAGCTTTCTCCGGAGGCGTATACGTCACATAGTCATCGGGCATTCGGAGAATCCGTTCATGGTAGTACTTTTCCGCTCCGATCGGCACGTGAAAGCGATCTGCCAGAAGGTAATCCATCGCATTAACACCGGTCGTTCCAACATATCCGGCCCAGGTGATTTGGACCGGTGCTGCCCGCTCTGCAAACACCAATAGTCGATTCCTCGCTGTATGCCCTGCTAAATCGATCAATACATCAATGCGATCCGACTCGATCCGCTGGCGGAGAGTCAAATCACTCCAACCAATCGTGTCGTGCCATCGATCAACATTCCTTTTGATCCGGTCGCCAAGTGGGTCGGTTCCGATCCGATCCGAATAAATAGTTGTCTCCATTGCATTTCGATCGATATGGTCGAAAAGCCCGGCCGTCAGATAACCCACGGGGTGCAGTCCCAAATCGGCTGAGACGAATCCAATTCGAATTTTACGTTTCTTTGGATGGCGAATGGAATGTTCGATCGTCCTGGGGCGCCCTGTTGTCGTCAAACGCGCCCATTCTAAATGTTCTGCGAGCAACTGTTCTGGTGAAATTCCTGGTTTATATTGTAGTGCCATAAGCAATGCTTGGTTCGCTTCATGGAATTGCCCTCGACGCGATGCGATTGCCTGCCGATACGTTGACTCCGCCTCCGCGTGTCGCCCGAGACAAAGCAGCAGCCCACCGCGTACGGCTTGCTCCTCACTGCCCTGATGTGTCGCTGCGATGCATTGCTCGATGCGATCCAATCCGCTGGTAGGACAACCTAACTTACGTTCGATTTCCGCCAATTGTAATTGCGCTTTGGTAAAGGTCGGTGATCGCGCCAATGCGAGAACATAGCAATTGCGGGCATTAGCTAAGTCACCTTGTTGGCTCGCCCGCAATCCCATTGCAGCCAGAGTTCGAGTATCTTCTCCATCGAGGATCCGTGCTTTGCTGATCCATTTATCACCTTCATCAAAATCGCCGCGGAAAAATCGGATCGATGCCAATTGTGTCAGCGCATCTATATGATCTGGGCACAGAGAAATCGCTTGCCGAAATGCTGATTCCGAGTCGTCCATTTGGCGACAGCGTCGACATACGATTCCTCTCGCAAGCCATAGATCGACATTCGCGGAACAGGATTCGATGGCTCGTTGCGAGTCCGATTGCGCTGTATCCAGCTCATTCAGATCCAATGCGATCCGAATCATGCTCAACCATGCTGCTGTATAACCTGGATTCAGTTCCGTGGCTCGACGATGCGATTCATAGCCTTTACGAGACAAACCTTTTGCTTGCAGGGAACGGCCAAGATGAAAATGAGATTCCGCGTCTCCGGGATTCAAACGAATCGAGGTTTGATAAGACTCAATCGCTTGATCTAATCGTCCAGCTCGTCGACATACGACACCCATGTTCCTCGCAATAACGTGATCGGTGGGAACGATCGAAAAGGCACTCCCTACTAAGTCGATCGCGCGAGTGTGTTCCCCCCGCTCCGATGCGACCATTCCCATCAAGTGCATTGCGTCAACGTGTCCTGGGTCAATGCGCAGAATCTTTTGATAGATAACCTCGGCCCGATCGAACTCCTTCCCTTGATGGTACGAAACTGCCTCCTGCAATGCCCTCGCTATGGACTGTTCGTGTGCGGCTTTTTTTCCGTCCATTTCCAGACTAACGCATGCAGGGTACCCAATCGAGAGCACCGAAGAACACAACTTGAGAAGACTCCGCTGTCGAATTTAAAAATTTAACGGACGACAGCGTCAGCGTCAACTGAATACACTAGCGATTGCGCATTACTTTGGAACCCCCATGCGGTCGCTAGATTTTAGAAGTCTGCATGTAGCAATAGAGCAAAACGATACGGAGGGCAAGCCCGACGTATTGGGCAGTTAGCAAATGAACCGCTAACTCACCAGCAGTGCCGAACGACGCAACTGTTCGAGAACCTTATCAGCCGTGGCCCGATGTATGGATGACATGTCCTTGGGCGCCTCGCCTTGGACGTTCATAGTAAGCTTGCCACTCGCAATCATGGATGCAATGTGAGCAACAATCTCTTCTTTGGTATGCTGTCCATCGATTTTGTCTATCAGGAATCGGGTCAATGGATCAGCTTGAAGCATATTGTGTCGCTGCGTGGTCAAGGTTTTACCGAGCTTTGCCTGGTATCGCGTTAGTGCGGATGTAGCAGGCATGTCGCTGATCTGCGACACAAATCGATCAGGAGTGAATCGAATCTCTACATCGCCCCGCACAAGCATTTGTAAAAGATTAGTAAGCACGACGTTGTTGATCGAGATCTGCTCGCGCGGACCCACCACTAGCAATTCACTTATGCGCTTTTCGACGGCTTTGGTCAAATCGGGAATACTTATCGAACTTGGATAGGCTTCGCCCAGAACGTGCAGCAGTGCTTTCAACGCAGGATGTTTGGTCTGCAACTTGCGACCATTGGCAGCTTTGAAAACGGTTTCGACCTCGGCAGAAAGGTCTTGCGGTTGACTAGGGTCGTCAACTCGAAATGCGCCCGCAAAATAGCCCTCGCTAATGCGAGATGGATCGAGATTGCGTTGAAGCTTGACACCGGAACGGCATAAAATAGTTTGCCGAAACATTCTATTGGTTACAAAGTCTGTGTATTGACTGCGTTGAACGATATCGTTGGTCAGCTTGGTAAGTGTTTCAGCAGCTTTGGCAGGAAGATTGCTGGTAATCATGCTCGCAAGGCTCGACTCACCTAAGAATTGAAGTTCGTGCAGCTTGGCTAGATTCATAAACTCATAAAAGAACATGGGGTTGTTGTTCTCTTCCAAATGGTCGTGAAACAAGTATGCATCGGAATGCTTTGTCAGCATCTCCAATTCCTGTTTTACGTACAAAGCAAAAGGCGAGTTTTGCCCCTCAGTCGACTCGGCTAAAAACTGGAGTAAAGCTCGGGCTTGCTTGACTTTTGGGATAGACTCTTTGATGTTTGCTACGTGATGGAGCATCATTTGCCGAATCATTCCACGCATAAACCATCCTGGATACGCGTTGTAGCTAATATACGCGACACCCGTGGCTGATAGTCGTTGTTGGCAGATCTCGAGTATTCGCTTCTGAACTGGCGGAGGAACCCACGAAAAGACTCCGTGGCATAGGATGTAATCAAACTCGCCAAAGCTGTCATCGATTTTTTGAAAATCTTCAGCATGAAAGGTAATATTGCTGAGCCCAAGTTGCTTTACCGTATGGTTCCCTTCGTCAATTTGTCGCGACGACAAATCAACGCCAACGATGCGAGCATTTGGAAACTGAACTGCCAACGGGATCAGATTTCCACCGCTTGCACAGCCAAGCTCCAGAATGGATGCTCGTTCGGGAAGGGTAGGCTGCAGTTGAAACAAGCGAGCCAACGTATACATATGATCTGGGTGGGAAGCCTCATAGGGATGGCTTGGATAAGGAACGTCGTCATACGAATACGTTTGAATGGCAGCAGCAGCGTCCGTCGACATTATTTTATCTTTCTGAATCGAATTAAAGAAGTAGTTCAACGTCACCAGGGCGCAAACGCATGGCTCCCCAACTGCGGGTTGAGACGTATCAGTTTACCCACTTTCGAATTTATCCCAAGTCTTGCACCCATCAAATCAAATGCCGTTATAAGATCCTGTTAGGCTGTGTCGATTGTGCTGAATGTCGGGGCAGGCTGAGGCGAATAGGGAAGTGCGACAAGGGACCACCACTGGATGTAGTCTCCATGCACAACGATCGGTATTCTCTCTTTTGAGTTTGAAATCCCATATGGCTTAGGCTGCGGATCGATCGGGTTTTCGGGCTAGACGACGCCTTCGGAATCTGAGTGCCACTCCGCTCGACACCAAAGTGATCATGGCTATCGAACCCGGCTCGGGAACGGCCGTCGGATACAAAAACTGGCGCATTGCATATTCGTCATTCGTCAGCGCAACCAAATTAGAAAGCGGATTGCTTTCGCCAACCCCTAAACCATTCGACTCCATTAACAAATCAACACCTGGCTGTCCAAACACCGAACTTGGAATATTGTAAACCGAAAGACCAATCGAATTCGCCGGATCGAGCGGATTGATCCGATCAATCCAGGAATTGGAAAGGGTCGCCGCCGGCAATAGTGAATTGTAATTGTCGTCAATAAATGGGCCGCCAAGGTCAACGTCGTCCAGACCTATAGAATGGCCAATCTCGTGCTCCAAAATGCGTCTAAAAGCATCCAGCGTGTACACCGCTCCCGCGTTTGAATTAATGTGAATATCGACACCACCAAATGCAGAAGAATCCGCGTAATTTTGCGTTCCGGAGGTCAATGTTACAGGGACCGCAAAAACAGTGAATGCAGTAGCGCCCGACAAACTGCCAATACCCGCGTTGGACGCGATTAGATCTATTTCTGCCCCATTTTGATTGACAGTACCAAATCCACCTGAAACTACCGGTGTCCCAAAATCTGGCACGAAAGAAACCGCCGTACCAATGCCTCTAACCGGATCCGGTGCTGTCCAGGCGGCGAAGGCCTGCTCTACCGTTTGCTGAAAAGCCGAAACGCTTGGAGTCGTCTGCCAGGAGAACTGATCTCGGAATGCTTGATAAGAACCACCGCCTACGGAGTACCGCAATCCATTTTGTAGAGATCGCTCGTTTCCACCAAGTGTTCTATTCGCTGCATCCCATCGAGTGCCCCCAGAGAGCCCTGACGCATTGATCATGTAACCTGCCGACAATTCCGAACAACACACAGCAATGCAAAAAAAACAAATGCTTCTCGAAAAGACCATGAGTATCTAAAACTCCGTGGAACTGTACTCACAAAAAAAAAGCCGGAACCAAGTTCCGGCTTCGATTCACATTAAATCCCCATTAGGACAATGCAATGGCTTTGCGTCTTCGTAGTTGACGAATTGCTCCTCCAGCAACCAACGCAACGGCACAAACCGCAAAACTACTCGGTTCCGGCACAGCGGTTATAGTCCCACCAGAGAAGGTCGGATTGAGGCTGGTCACGCCAGAAACCAGTGACGACGTAGCAGCGACATCAAATCGAAATGTGCTTCCCACAGGAACGGCAGCACTTGAATTGAACGCAATTCGAAAAAGGTCTGTTCGCCCAGATGGAACTGGGGAACCGCTAAAGTTGTTAGCCCCGATTATGTACGAGCTCGGCGGTGTACTCGTACCACTTTGGTTAAAAAAAGTATTGAACAGCGAGCCAGGAGCGACAGTAGCCGTGCTCGAAAGTCCGAGGTTGGATAGGGAAGTGCCAGTGGCACTTCCTACTAGATTTACAATGTAACCGTCTGCCGCGGTAGGGGCCGAATCGTTGAATACGAAAACGTTTACGAATCCGGATGTACCCGGCACGAACGAACTCGAGTCAACTCCAAATTGGAATCCAGCATTTGCTTTGGCGCCAACCATAACGCAAATACCTATTCCTAGCATTAGCACAATCTTCTTCAACATCAAAATACTCCCTAAAGTTACTGTAAAAATCCAAGACGCACGCTGATCTCACTCGATGGTAATCAGCCCACTTCGCATCTAAATAAACGAAGTGGGCTGAATTCTGGGGACTACATCAAAAAATCGTCTTCCAGTTCCGTTAAAACCTCATCAAACAGATTTAACGATAATTTGCTTCCTTCAATCGATTCGTCCTGATCGACTTTTGGAGCTCCGAATACTGCATCCACGCTTGAAACGAAGCTGTTTTTCAATAGTGAAGATTCGTCAACCTTTAGTCCAGCATCCTTTTCTTCTACAGTATCCGAGACCGGAACTGTCTTGCTAGATGTGGATCCCAACCCTCCAACCAGTGGGGTACCATTCGATCCCCGCGAAGAAAGAGTGCCTGGAAGTGATCCTGGCAGAGTTGTGAAAATCACCGAGAAAATTGCGGACAAATCGAGATTGTCCACTACACCGGAACCGTTTACATCTCGGAAAATGGTTGCGGCGTTGGTTGCGGTGAAGACGCTAGCGAATACAGCCGACAAGTCAAGATTGTCTGTAACCACCGTTCCTGGTGTCACTGGCAATGCAGTCACTGTCGAATGCGTTGCGTCCCCTGGCAGAACGTTGAACCGGTACTCAAAGGTTGTTCCGGCTGTTCCGTTACCCGAGTTGCCCGTTTGGATGTTGTTGTTCCATTCTCCATCCAGAATCGCACCCGCCGCACTCTTTACCCCGTCCTTAATAGTCAATCGCAACCGATCGTTCTGGATTGTTCCATTGAGTGGGAGGGTTAGGATCTTGCTCGCGGCATTGTAGCCGAAGTCCGGACTTGCAAAATTAATGGATGGCGTACCGTTGACACCCTGCAAAATAATATTGCTGGCGTTCAATGTCGTCAGATCCAAATCCTCGGTGACTTTCACATAGAGTCGGTCGATTCCGAACCACGGAAGCGTATCATCCTGTGCCGCGCCCGCAGGAATGGCGTAACCTTTGCGTCCAACTGGTCCAGTCGGATCCACTACGTTTTGGAACGCTGGTGTCCACGTGGTCGAGCCAACTTTCACTTCTTGTATTTGAAGAACCGGCAGTGAGGAATCCAGGATTAGAACGGAACCAACTCCAAACGTTACGCTCCTTCCACCGAAAAGCGTCGCGCTGCTGAGAGTGCTAAAGAACACCTCAGGACCTTCCACCAATAAATCTGGTGTGATGGCCACTGTAAACGACTTCGGAGCCTTGTCGTTGGCACCGAATGCAACGGACTTGGCTGTCGAATCATAATCGACCCCACCACCAGTCGCATTGAAGTCCGTAAACTTGATATCAACGGTCGAGGCGATGTCGAGTTCGTTATCTAGTGACACTGTCAATGTTACGGTTCCAGCATTCTCGTTAACCGTCGCATCGTTGATCGTGAATTTGGCCACGTCGTCATCCTTGATATCCAACGATGACTTGCCTGCACCCACAGCGATCTTCTCGCCTGTACCAGGTAGAGCGGTAATCGCACCGCCCGCATCCTGAATACCGGTCAAGGTGATTTCAACCGATTCAGTGGATTCCACTAATTGGTCGTCCGTTACGTCTATCGAAATCAAACCGCTCGAGTTGCCCTCTTTGATCGACAGCACTCCGGTCGGTGCGTTGTAATCGCCAGGATTGCTGGCTGTTCCACCCGTTACCGAATAGAAGACCTGAATACCTTGCTTTGCTGTCGTGCTATTCAATGGAACGACTGCTGGGTTGCCCAACGCATCGACCAATTGAACAACGAACTGGCCCTCGTCCGCGGCATCAATTCCTGGCTCGGATCCATCCCGTACCTTGGTGATGTTCAAGAACAAGCTGTCGCCGTCGTCCTTGATCGTGATCTTATCGCTTGCTGGCGAGCCGACCGTGATATCTGCGTTTCCGAAGATGCTGCCAGGTACCAACTTGACTACCAAGAACTCATCTGGCTCGTTGAGCACATCATCGACTGCTGTGATTGTAAAGGTAGTCGAGAGCTTCCCTGCAGGAATCGTCACAAAGGCTGGGAGGCCAGTGTAATCGCTTGGCGATGCTGTGGTTCCCGGAATAGGATCCAAACTATCGGTAATCAAGCTAATCGTCGTCGGCGTGTCGCTGACTTTGGTCAAGCTGACCGTGTACGTCGCCGTGCCTGCGTTTGGCGTTGTGTCAGGTTCTTGGGCAACATTGTCCGTTGCAGTGATCGTAATCAACGCCGTGTCGTCATCTTGCAAGTTCACTACTTGGTTAGCTGGCGTATTGGTGAACGAGACGTTCGGATCGGTAGAGACACCGGTGATCGTTAGTTCTACCAATTCATCGTCTTCGAGAATGAGATCGTCGAATGCTTCGATCTTCAGTGTGACCGTGTTATTGGCCGATGTCGTGCTACCTGGAATGGTGATTGTTCCGGAAAGCGGAGCCTTCAAGTCACCGTTCGGGTCACCTGCTGCGCCAGCAATCTTATAGGTGTAGCTAATTACTACGGGGGCTTGAACAGGGTTGTTCAACTCGAACGTGAACAGACCATCGCCCTTTCCAGCACCCGGCTCGGACGCATCGTCGTCGCCAGCGGACTTCTTGCTCGTGACCGTCAACACTGCCGAATCGCTTGAGTCGTTGATCTGACCGACCGCGTTGGCAATTGTATTGATCGATCGACCGGACGTGGTGACCGCGGTCACCGCATTGAACGTTTCGAAGCCAAACGTTCCTGGAGGTGTCGCTTGCAATCCTTCGACAATCAGGTCCTGGTTGGTAGCGACCACCGAGAGAGTTGCAATCGATGTGGTGAACGCAGGCAGTGTTGCCGTATCGGTTTGGTTGTCATAGTCTTCGCCGAACTTGTACGAATAGACCGGTGCGAACGAGGCACCTGTCGCATCACCACCGGAATAATTGATCGACAGATTGATCGGAATGTCGATCAACTTGTCCGAAACCAAGGTGAAGCTCACCGGCGCGCCTTCCGCTGCCGCTGCCACCGGAGTCACGGTGAACGTTGCCGTGTCATCGTTTGTAATTGTACCAGTACCCACTGCACCCGAAGTGATTTGAGCGACCACAGCCGGTGTTGCCGTAACTGTCCCGAGGGTGATTAGAATCGTCTCGTTCGCTTCGACGATTGTGTCGCCGTTGACGGTAACACTGAATGTCGATGTTCCGCCAGCCGCCCCTGTAAAGCTCAAGGTTCCCGACCCGCCGGTGAAATCAGCCAGATCTGGAAGAGCCACCACACCCGTTTTGGCAGTACCGCCGGTGACACTGTAAGCAACTGTGAACGCGCCAGCTACCGCCGACGGCGAAGTAACCTGGAACGTCAGCGTCTTGGTACCGCTATCGCCTTCGGTTACAGTCGGGCTGCTGATTTGCAACACGTTGGTGTCATTGTCGGCAATGTTAATGCTTACAGTCGATGCACTCGATGTTACATCGGGTGGCAAATAGACTCCCGTCGGTGCCAACAGGCCAACTGTGAGGTTTTCGGTGCCTTCCACGAGATTGTCTGAAGTCACAGAAATGTTAATGGTTGCCGAGGTCTGACCAGCCGGAATCGTGATAGAAGCTGGCAACGTGAAGTCCGTTCCCTTGCCTGTCGCAGAACCGACCAATTTGTCGTCCAGAGGAATAGTGATCGCAACGTCTGCAATGTTGGTCATACTGACCGTCAATGTTGCAGCAGTGCTATCCTCTGCACCATCGGTCTTGGATAGAATCGAAACCACGGACGTATCTTCGCTGTCAATGATGACGGTATCTTTACCAGACGCACCGATGGACGCGTTGCTAGTCTTGGCATCGAGAGTCACAATGACCGTCTCGTCAGCTTCAACGACGGAATCGTCGAGGGTTACTACGGAAATCGAGGCTGTCGATTGACCGGCCAAAATCGTAACGGTTCCGCTGAGAGGCGTGTAGTCGGTATTGGCTATCGTGCCTGTATTTGCAGTACCAGCGGTGGTGTAGGTAACCACCGTGTTGGTCTTGCTGGTTACTCCGGCAGGGAACGAAACTTGGAAAATACCAGGGTTGCTTGGCTCTCTGGCGTCGGCGTCGATAGCCAGGATGCTGATCGTGGCGGCATCGTCGTCTGCAATCGTGGCTTTGGCAGTATCCTTGGATCCATCGGTGCTTACCGACATGCCTTTCGAAGTAACTGTCAAAATCTTAAGCACGACATCTTCGGAGCCTTCGATTTCCAAATCACCCAGCACATCCAACAGGACATCTGTGGACGAAGTGCCCTTGCCAATGGTTACCGTGTAGGTCGGGCCACCGAGTGCACCCACCAGATTGTAATCTTTGGTCAGCGTCGCTGTTGTGAGTTTGGAATCGATCTCGAACGTAACAACGGTGTCGACGTATTCGACTTTCTTGTCCAATGAGAAGCGGAACAAACCATCGTTCTGAGGTGGCGTCGCATTGAGTTCGCCAATTCCAACTTGATCTGGCCCGATGCCGTCGATGTCCTCAATGACCCCGATGCTTACTTGACCGACATCGTTGTCAGTGATCGATTCGACGGCGTTAACCTTAGCACCTAGTTTTGCCAGGCCTTTGGAATCACTCGGCAAGCTTGGCGTTCCGATGGTGATATCCACTAATTCTGTACCTTCAACCAAACTGTCTGCTTCGACATCGACTGTGATGACCGCTTGCGTTTGTCCGCCCGGGATTACCACTGTGCCGGTTACACTACCAGGGGTAGTCGTCAGGACAGTTACTCCAGCACCGTTGACGGTGTAATCCGCTCCGTAAGTCGCAACTCCCAAAGCAGCACCATTGACGATCGTGAACGGTACGGTTACCGGCACACCGATCGGGGTTGGGTTAGCAATGGTGACCGTGAACTGGCCGTTGAAACCACTAATTGGTGGTCCATCTTCACGAGCTGGCGAGTCCGTCTTCTCGATTGTTACGCTGAAGTCTTCATCGGTAATATTGACCGTGTCGACATCGCCATTACCGCCGATTGGGCCGTTGCCACCGGTTGGTGTTCCCAAGGTGATCAAGACGGTTTCCGTCAACGCTTCGCCTACTCCCACTGGAATGTAGTCTTGAACCGCAGTCACTACGATATTGGCCGATTGGGCCGTTTTGCTAGCTGGGAACGTCACTGTACCGGTGGTAGCCGTGATAAACGTTACTGTTGGACTAGCAGTCAATCCATAGTCGGGACCACTGACAGAAGATGCTGGGAAGATAAGAGGTAATGTCGGATTTTGTGCTGTGCCACCACCGATCGTGAACGGAACGGAAGTTGCCTTGTCGCTCGCCCCGATACTGATCTTGAAGTTGCCAGTATTGCTGTTTGGGTTTTCCAAAGCAATTTTGTCGGTCGCTTCGATGTCGGCTGTCAAGACATCGTCGTCTTCGATCTGATCCGTAATGGTCATCGACCCAGGCAATATACCTGCGTTACCGCTAATCTTACCGAGCGTAATAGTCAGCGATTCAGTCGACTCATTGATCGTATCGTCGATCAAGTCGATTGTAATATCTGTGAACAGCGATCCTGCCTTGATCGTTGCGATTCCGGTGGTTGCACCAGAGTAGTCATCCCCTGCCGTAGCTTGGCCGCTCAACGTGTACTCAACAGTAGTGTCCGTGGTGCTCGTGCTCGGGCTAAGGCTAATGCGGAACACTGGGTTCGTTTTGCCAACCGTCGGAAGGGCTGGGTTTTCATCGCCAGATACCTGTGTCGTCACTGATACCGCTGCAGTGTCATTGTCAATGATCGGTACCAATTGGGTCTTGGTTCCGAAGTTGACCAAACTGGCGAGACCTGCGGCAACCACTGGATCTGGACCGGTAACGGTGAAGCTATCGATCGAGACTTTGACGTCTTCAGGACCTTCGATCAGCGAATCCATGAGGACTTCGACATCAAACGTGCTGGTGAACGAACCACCAGGAATGACTACGGAACCAGTCTTGGCCTTGTAATCACTACCCGCCAGTGCTGATCCACCACCACCGACCGTGTAGTTCACATTGACGCTATAACCCGCAGGAACTGTCTTGTTGAGTTCGACTGTGACGACACCGTTGGTGACATCTTCTGTGGCACTGACGGTCTTGGAGGTATTGATCGCCAACGTGGCTACATCGTCATCCAAGATGTTGACCGTCGCGGAGGTGCTCAATGTCACATTCAAGCGAGGACGCAAAGCAGCGTTGCCAAACTCCGAGTCGAACACTCGAGTCCCGTTAACGGTATCGCCCGGCAAGATAGCCCAACCGAAATTCGCTTGGCCATTGGACCAATTCTGTACCACACCGGTCACGCCGATCTTGTTGATGGTCGTTGCAAACGCTTGGTCTGCAAGTGTAAATGGAACGCCGACGATAGAGGCGTCCGTTCCGGTTTGAATGCCTTCGATGAAGTCACCAAACGCGTCGGAGGTATCCCAGGTCAGCGATTCGTTCCAATTGGCCAACATTTGATGCAAGCTGATGTCACCATCGGTTGGACTACCCGCTGCAAAGACTGATGGTGTCCACAGATCGAGAACAGCCGAGCCGATCTTGGAACCGAATGGAATCAATCCGGAACCGAAGATCGCACCGAACTTCAGCAACGAATGCTGCTGAGTGAAGGCTGGTAAGAGCAACGAGTCTGTATTGGAGAATAGACCTGCTCCCTCGGTGTTAACCGTTGGTGCCGCTTGCTCAAAGTAAATGTCTTCCGTACCCGAGTATCCACCGGGGGTCTGCTGGAATACCAAGTTCGGACCTTGGAAGCTCGCGATAGTCACTCGGGCGTTGTTGCCATTGAGTGGATCGATTGGATTGACCGCTGCAAACGGAAGGGTAACTGTCTCGGTAACTTCGACAACCGAGTCATTGGTTACGATCACATCGACCACGGCCGAGGACTTTCCTGCCAAAATCGTAGCCTTGGATGGCATGGCTGGGTTGTAATCGCCTGGTACCCCGGCCGTTCCCGTGGCTCCATCAAAGTTGACTTGAATGTCAGAATCGGCAGTCGTGGGGTTGCCATTGATGTCTCTCAGGGTGAGAGTAAATGCTCCATTGGATGAGCCTTCTTTGCCATCGGTGGCGGCAATCGTCACATATGCCTTGTCCTCATCAAAAATATTGAGCGAGGCCTTGCTATTCTTGCTATCGACTGTGATATCGGAACTTGCGTTTGGCGCCACGTTGGTGATCGCGAGCAACTCGATTTGAACATCTTCGGTGGCCTCTAGGACAAAGTCATTACCGACAACCGTTGGATCGATGGTCACCAACGCCGTCGTGTTACCCTTGGTGATCGTGACGGACTTTGTGGTATTGGCAAAGTCAGAACCTTCGACAGCTTTACCGGTCAGCTTGAAGCTGATGATGGTATCTTCTGTACTTGGGGTGGTCATCGAAACCACGAACGAACCGGTATCCACTCCTTCTGTTGCATCATCGAATTTAGCAACACTCACTTGTTGATCGGGCAAAATCTTGACCGATGCCGAAATAGGAGCCCCATCCGAGTAGTCTGGGCTACCGTAGCCGGTCAACTTGATGGCAACAAACTCATCGGGTTCGCCAGTTACAGCATCATCGATAACCTCGACGAGCACCGATGCGGTCGTCTGATTGGGTTGAACGAAGACGCTGCCTGAGAGGGCTTTGTAGTCCGATCCTGGAGTTGCATCTGCGAACAATGGAGCAACCGACTCAAGTTTGTAATTGACCAAGACACCCGTTGAGCTAGGAGCGGAAAGCTTGACTACGAAGAATCCGCTGTTGGTGCCCTCTTGGGCGATCAGATCGGACGCACCGACATCAATCGATACGGTACCCTTGTCGTCTGAACTATCGATCGTTGCGGTATCAGTTAGATTCGCAGGAGTTGTGTCCAATACTACGTCCACGCCGGATGGTGCACCGGAAACACCGGTCAAGGTCAAAATAACCGTTTCGGTCGGTTCGACGATCGGATCATTCTGCACGTCGATCAAGATGGTTGCAGACGTTTGACCAGCAGGAATCACAACACTGCCGGACAGGCCGGTGTAATCCAAAGCATCTGTTGCGGTACCGGAAATCGAATATGTGACTGTGATAGCGGCTGCGGGAGTTATGGTCCCACCGTTCAAGAAAACAGTAAAGACCGCATTGTTGTCTGGCGACTCAGCCCCAATGCTATCCGTTGCTTTGATCGTGACTGTCGTCGTGTTTGCGTCTTGAATAAAGACGGTATCCTGATCGCCACCCTTATTGTTGATGACAATGTTCGAGTCACCCTTGGAGATGCTCAGGATTTTCAGTACCACCTTTTCCGGTGATTCGTTTAGCAAATCAGGAAGCGCATCCACTATGAGTGTTGTCGAGGTAGCGTTAGCCGGGATGGTAACCGTACCGGTTAACGGCAACTTGGTCTGATCGTAATCGGTGGCACCCGCTTCCGTGGCAGGAAACACGATCTCATAGGTCACAACGGTATCGGTCGAAGCGGTTATCGAGTTGGAGGCGGTAGGCAGAATTGCATCGATGCCGCCCTTACCATCATCTTGACCTTTGGACAAGAAGATTGTGAAAACACCATCGGTACCACCTTCGAATGCCTTGTCGGTACTCGAATTGACGTTGATAACTGCCAAGTCTTCGTCCTTGATCAGAATCGATTCGCTGCCCGGCGATCCAATCGTGAGCTGGGCATCCCCATCTGGTCCAACCAAATCTTGGTTGTCTATCGTTAGAGGAACGTCCGGTGTATCAAGCAAGTCGAGTGTCAAAATCTCATCGATTTCCACAATCGAATCATTGGCTACGATGATGTCAATGACCGCGGTGGTTGCGCCAATTCCGAGAGTGATTCGGAACGGATCAAGTCCTGTACCTGTCCCTGATACGGAACCACCAAAAGTAAAGTCATCGTTGAGCTTCGCGATGCTGGCCGGGTTGATTCTGAAGGGAACAACCACCGCGCGATCCGCCGGCGAACTCATGGTTACAAGGAACTTACCGTTGGTACCTGGTTCAGCCGCATTGAGTCGATCTGCGCCTAAACCACTTGGGAACGGATTCGCAGCCGTGCCTTGGATCCGGACGTTTCCGGTAGTCGTTTCGTTGATATTGATCTTGAAGTTGTTGTTGTCTTTGGTGTTCGCTACCTCTGTATCGATGGTGATTTGAGGATCGGAGACTTTGCTCGCAATGGTGTATTCGACGAATTCGTCGTCTTCGAGCAGTCCGCCATTCTCATCGATCGGATTGAAAATGATGGTCGCGGTCTGGTTGTTAGCGCGGATGAGCACTTGAGTCGGCTCAGCACTTTGCGGACTGGTGGTGGAAATGTGCAAGCTGAACGGTGTTCCTGAAGCAAGAGCAGTTGTGCCCGCAGCAGAGGTGAATCCAGTTGTATTGAAGGTAACGCCGTTTCTGGCGAGTCCCACCGTGTAGGTACCGGCTGGCAAAGTAGCGGTATTCAAGGCCGAGTCCGTGTTGAGGAACCCACCTTCTGCAGCTCCGTCATTGTTGGAGGCTTGAACAGCACCTGCAGCATTCCACAAAACGATAAACGAATCGTTCCCGGCAGCAGCAGTCACACTATTGGAGATATCGACGTCAATGTTCACGATGCTCGGTTCAAGCAACGTAAAGGAATAGTACTCAAAAGTGCCATCAGCAGTTCCAGATATGGTGACGTGCGGCACGGATGCAGCACTGACTACCGAAGTCCCCGGAGCTATGTTCCAACGTGCCCCATTCAAGGATTGAGCCGATCCGAGCGTGTTGTTAGCTGCTAAGTTAGGTGCAACTAGCGTATCTATATTAGAATACAAGACATAATCTGATCCGTAGTTTGTGTCTGCGTCCTGCGTCTTGCTGAGTGTCAGCGTTGTATCGGTACTGGAAGTCATCAAACCAAACGGAGTGTTGACATCTCGCAGCTCAAAAACCACATTGACATTGGCTCCGTTTTCATTGACGGTGACATCAAGTCCGTCTCCGGTTCCATTACCGATCGAAACGCGAGCAGCATCGTCATCGGTGATATTAAGTACTGTTGCGGACTTTGTCGCAGACCCCGATGCAAAGCTATCTGGAGTCAGACTGACGGTTTCAGTTTCTTCGACAATCAAGCCTTCGTGAACGACGTTGACATTGATATCAAAGGCCAGCGTGTTGATTGGGATATTCGAAATGGTCAACGAAGTCTTTGCACCATTGACCGTGGCTGTACCGACGCTCGAAGAAAATGAATAGTCGGTTGTTTCGGTAGCTCCCCCCGATAGGGCAAACACAGCCGTTCCAAAACTATCCAAACCAGAAGAGATGGCGACGGTGAACTTGCCGTTGCTACCGACAGTTGGAGTTCCCTCTGCGCCGTCGGTCTTTCCCGAAATCGATAAATTCGGCGCCGTTTCATTGTCCTTGATCGTCATCGTGGCCGAATTGGGGGTTCCGGGCAAAATGATTGGGCTACCCGGGTTGGTAGCGGTGACGGTCATGACGATCGTTTCGTTTGGATCGAAAAGCGTGTCATCGGTGACGTCGATATCAAACACGGTCGTGCTTGCCCCGGCTGGGATAGTGACCGTGTAAGACGGTCCGGTACCCTTGACTTGCGGACCGAATTTATAGTCATCTGTCGCGTTAGGGCCAAGATCGGCAGTTCCGCTCACCGTGAAGATCACTTCGGTATCCGTCAGGCTTGGAGTGTCGATCTTGACTTCGAACTGCGAATTGCTAACTGCATCTTCGATCGGGTTGGTGTCATTGGCCTTGATAGTGACCAATCGGTCGTGGATTTCGACGGTGTGGCTCGAGAACGAGCCGACGGTTGCTCCACCGGTGGGGCTGGTCAGAGTTAAAACGGCAGTTTCCATTCCTTCGGGCACAAGGTCATCGACAGCAGTCAAGTTCAACTGCACGACATCGCCACTGACCTTGCCAGCTCCGAAGCTCGCTGACTGAACGGCGAACGAGTAATCGGAAGGTTCGCCAGCGGTTCCGCCGGTGTTGTCAGCGGACGCCGATACCGGAATTGCGAGTGTTGGGGTACCACTACCGCTACCGGTGATGGTTAGTTTCGCATCAACCTTGTGAGGCTGAACAAGTTTCTCGTGGGTTTGGCTGGTGGCGAGTGAGAATCCAATCGACGCTTGTTCGTCGTCCAAGATATTGACATTGGCTGAATTCGTACCCAACGCTGCTTTGACCGTGGCAGCCGTTAGTCCAGAAATAGACAACGAGCCAAGATCGACTTTCAGATTCTCGGTACCTTCGTAAAGAAAATCATTGACCGGAGTAACGGTGGCGGTATCGGTAGCTCCACTGAGCGCCCCTGGGGCGAACGTAACCGAACCGTTGGTGAAGGCATAATCGGCCGGGTTTGCGGCCGTAACTGGCGTATCTGTCACTAGCGCAGTGATCGTAACGGCTGGGCTCAACGCAGGAGTACCTGAGCTCCCAACACCAGGAACGATATTCAGCGTTACGGTTGCGGTATTCTGAGCGCCGCCGACTTCAGTAACACTTCCACCTGCAATCGAGATGGTTGCGGATTCATCATCGGTGATATCGAAATCCGAGGTCGAAAGGCCGGCGGAAACTACTGGGGCTGTAATGCCAGGGCCGGATGCGACAGGCGTACCGAGCACAATCGTGGCCGACTCGGTTCCTTCCAATAAAGCATCATTGACAGGATTGATAGGAACCGCAGCCGTCGCACCACTTACCGTTCCGGATGGAATGGGCGTTATCCCAGAAAGCAAATTCAAACTGAAGTCAACAACAGGAGTAGCTGTTATGGCCACCGCACTGAGCGGCAAAGCAATGGTTACACCTGATCCAAGCGCAACAGGCCCACCAGAGTTCGTTCCGTTAATTGTTATCTGAAGCGGAACCGATCCGAAAGTAAGGGCAGATTCAGACCCAGTCGCCTTTCCAGCCTGGAATCCGACCTCTGCAGATTCGTCGTCCACGATGGTGACTGTCGACGAGCTGGCTCCACCAGTGGCTGTCGAAGGCGTCGTTGTTGGACCTGTTGCGGTAACGCTCGAAATGTTTAAGGCAAACTGTTCGTTGCCTTCGAGCAAACCATCGTTGACTGGTGCGACCGGTGCTGGTATCGCAGTGGTTGCGCCGGTGAAAGTTACTTTGGTTGGGCTGAGTGCGTAGTCAGCAGCCAAGGCCGAGCCTGCAACTGCCAACAAATTCACGTCAACGGAGACGCCTGCTCCCAACTGGAATGTACCAACCGATTTTGTACCGGTGACTGCCAACAGAACATTCGGCGGAGTATCTGCCGACACATCTTCAGTGAGTGAACCAGTAGCTTCGATGGTCGCAGTTGCGGTTTCGTCGTCAGTGATTGTTACAACCGAAGCAGCGTTGCCGAGCGTGACGCCAGACAACACGGTCAAGTTGCCGAGCTTCAGGTTGAGTGCTTCGTTGCCTTCGAGGTCACCGTCGCTAACGGGCGTTACTGTTGCGTTTTTGGTATCTAGCGATTTGGCACCGATACCGAACGTCAGCGTCTGAATACCAATGGAAGCGTAATCGGCAACCGTGGTTGCAGTCCCGCCGCCCGCGTCGGTGACGTCAACTGAAATCGCGGTCCCGAGTTCGGCAGATCCAGTTCCAGTTCCACCTAGAGTCAAAGTAACGACGACATCCTGCGCTCCGCCGGCTTCGGTGACGCTTTTGGTTGCCGCGATGCCAACCGTTGCGCTATCGTCATCGGTGATTGTCAACGTATGCAACCCTGGATCCGCTGTCGCTACGCCCGTTGGGACGCCCAACTTCAAGCCAGCCGTCTCCGATCCCTCGACAAATAGGTCGTTGGTGATCGCTAATGCAACGTTAACACTTGCCCCAGGACCCGAACCACCAGGGAAACTCACCATAGGAGTTCCGGGGAAGCTGTAGTCGATTCCGCTCGCTGCTGATCCAGAGGTTTGCGATATGTCCACGGTTACGCCGCTCTCGATGCTCTGCAATCCTGTTCCGGTGGTCGTAAGATTCAGTTTAACATTCACATTCTGCGAGGCTGTAGTTTCTGCAACACTGCTCGAAGCGGCGGAGAAACTAACCGTCGCGGTATCGTTGTCGATGATTTGGTGCAAGGTCGAGCTGATTGCCAACCCACCCTTATTTGCATCACCAAGCTTTAATTCAGATCCGAGGCCGGAAATAGTTGTGATGAATATTTCGTTGCCTTCTACAATTCGGTCGTCAACAATTGTAATTGCCGTGCCCAACGCCGACGCAACTTGAAGGTCAAAGGTCGTGTAAGCTGCATAGTTCGCGGCTGGAATTTCGAAGGTCGCTATGCCAGCCCCAAAATTTGATGTCACGTCACCTGTCTCAGTCGAACTGTTCGCGATCGTAAAACTAATAGTTCGTTGAGCTGGGGTAGCTGCTGACAAGTCACCTAAAACCCCTAACAATGGACCTCCGCTTGCGGAACCTTCAAGTGATGACGATGTACCCAAAGAATCAAACTCGATGTCCGCCGCCATCACCTGCCTTGGTTCCAATCCTTCGACCAACAAACCTCGCATGAAAACTTTTCCAGGCACTGCACCGCGACCGTAACCGGCGGTGGAGCGATTGCGTGGGGAGAGGCCGAGCAAACCGAGGAACGCCATCCAGATGGACGTGAAGCCGGAAACAAATCGTCCGACTAAGGTCGGTGTTCGGAAGGCGGATTGCCACCACGCTAATCGGGCGTGCTGCCTGGCCATGAACGACTGCGTGCTTTGGCGAACTTGGTCGCGCAGCTTCTGCAACTTCATCTGGTTGCGCTCGGTGCGGGCCACTTGATTGGACATTTGACGACGTGCGTTTCGGAAGCTCATGGTTAATTCTCTTAAGTTGCGTAACGGTGATTTGGATCGGATTGAACGGTTGGAATTCGAA
>JANPLP010000227.1:0-2309 GCA_031426595.1 Planctomycetia bacterium
AAATCAAATCAGGACAAACCACTAGTTGCTCTAGCTATGCGGGGCTTGCCAGCACTGACGACTCGAGTTGTCCGATTCTTCGCGAGAATCTGCCTTCGACCACCAGCCGACTTGCACATCCCTGCTTGAATCTGAAATGCAGTTTGGCTTGAGCCATTGCCATAGTGTACTCCTTCGCGATGCCACCACTCAAACGGCGCGTCGCACGAATCAACGATTTCACAAGTGAATCCGCATGTCCGCCGCAGCCACCCCACGATCCACCCGCCCGGGTTCCACAGAAGTTTTTAGCTCCGCTGGCCTGCGACGTCTGACAGCTGAAATGTTTGGAACGTTCGCACTCGTCTTCGCAGGAACCGGAGCCATTGTCATCAACGATGCCAGTGGCGGGGCGATTACTCACGTGGGAATCGCTTTGACATTTGGATTGGTTGTCATGGCGTTGATCTATGCACTGGGCGACGTGTCGGGGGCGCACATGAATCCCGCCGTCACCGTCGGATTTCTACTCGCGCGTCGCTTTGATGCGCACTGGGTTGTGGCTTACATAACAAGTCAATGCATCGGAGCGGTATTAGCCAGCCTCGTTCTGCGACTAATGTTCCCCGATCATGAAACGCTCGGTGCGACTCTGCCGTCCGGCAGTTACGCGCAGTCGTTTGTGCTCGAATTCATGCTCACGTTCCTGCTGATGTTTGTGGTCTTACAGATTACCTCAGGCTCAAATGAACACCGAGCGTTGGCAGGGATGGTGATCGGCGGCGTCGTGGGGCTGGAAGCGATGTTTGCCGGACCGATATGCGGAGCTTCGATGAACCCGGCCCGCTCACTCGGCCCTTCCATCATTTCAGGAAACTTGAGCACTCTATGGATCTACTTGGCTGCTCCCACGCTGGGGGCAGTGTCAAGTGTCTATCTGAGCCGCTACTTGCGGCCTGACGCAGATGAGGTCGCAAGTTTAGAGGAGGGGGAGTGTTGAGAATAGCTGGCGGTTCGGGGGAAATCTCATTCTTCCGAGCAAACCGTGTGATTAATGCCCACCATCTGCAACCCCCCTTAGATGGTCCGATTCGCGTGCTCGCGTTGTTCAGGATTGCGTTCGATTCCTGCGGATATTGGCTTTGTGGCGGACGATTTGGATTGCGTGCGCGACATACGAGCGTTGCAAGTTATTGAGAATGGGTAGCCATTACCGTGTCTTGAGGCAAAGATATCGGCCCAGAACATTAAATACTCCTTATGCGCGCCAGTGCAAAGTGTTGCATTTTGACTTCTTAAAAGCGTGAATCCCGCCCATGTTCTTCATTATCACCCATTCCTTGCGATTCCTTACGTCCGCTAGTATTGGAATCCGCTAAGTGGGCGATCACTGCGGCACCGATGCCGCCGCTGAAGGCTACCTGTTGGTTGACATAAGCACTCAGCTTCTCTAGTATTGAGTGGCGCGACTGCGAGATTATCCGTTGCGCGTTTCGTCCCTTATCTACATGTTTTGGAAAGCGGGTGGTTCATGAAAGTTAGACGTGTTGGCTTTACACTTGTCGAGCTGTTGGTGGTGATTGCCATTATCGGCATCCTCGTCGGCTTGCTGTTGCCTGCGGTTCAAGCCGCTCGCGAAGCCGCGCGACGCATGCAGTGCAGTAACAACTTGAAGCAGTTGTCGCTTGCAATGCACAACTATGAAAGTACTTTCAAAGCTTTGCCTTGTCTGGCGTCTTCGCAACGCTTTATCACAGCGACGGCAACCACGGGTAGTGCTCCCGGCGTGGTTCCAATAACCTCATCAAACGATTGGCGAGGATATACTCCCCACGCGTGTGTATTGCCTTACATTGAACAAACCGCTCTGTATAACCTGATCAATTTCGGCCAGGCTCATTACGATGGCAATGTTGTTGGCACTTTACCTGCGGCGGTTAACACTATCCGTACGCGGGTTCCAGGCTTTCTGTGTCCGTCGGATAGAAATTTTCCGAGCACAACGGAGACCGGTCAAAATAACTACGGCTGGAGCGAAGGTCCAAACGTTGGCTGGAATATCGCGCAGGGTCAGCAAAACGGATTCTGGAAGCGACAGGTTTATACCAAGTTTGGTGATATTACCGACGGCTTGTCCAACACGATCATGATGGGTGAGTTTGTTAAAGGCGATAATGACGCCTCAATTTATACAAACATGGGTGACATTGCGGGCGGGGGCATCCCATTTCCAGGTGGTTTCTCCACTACCTATCCTACCCAGGCCATGTTGGACCAATATGGAGCGCTCTCGCTTGCAGCATCAGCTAACCATCGAACCTTCGCTGGGT
>JANPLP010000228.1:0-7334 GCA_031426595.1 Planctomycetia bacterium
GATCGAATCGATCAGTGTTCGCGCCAAAGAGATTCATCAGATCGTGGGTGTCGGCGAAGTCATCTCGCTGCGAGGTGAGATCGTTCCACTGCTGCGACTGCATAGTCTGCTGAATATTGCACCTCGTGACGAAGGTGACGAACAAGGCCTGTTGGTGATTGTTGAAGACCAAGGCCGTCGATTGGCTCTGCGAGTCGATGATTTGATTGGCCAGCAACAAGTGGTGATCAAAAATCTTGAAACCAACTTCCGCAAAGTCCCTGGCGTGTCGGGTGCGACCATCCTCGGCGATGGTCACGTCGCCTTGATCTTGGATATCTTCGGCCTTTCAACGCTTGGTACCGAATTGCCACAATCCTTGAATCGTGCCACGACGGTCGACGCAGTGAACGTAGCTACAACCGCTTCTGCTTAGTGAGCTGACCAAATCAAAGTGTTTCTGAACCAATTTGCAAATGAATGAGGATATCGTGAACGCGACTGCAGAAACTGAGTCACCCCACCTCCAAACCGACGCAGTCACCCAATTCTTAGCTTTTGAATTGAATGGGCAGGAGTTTGCAATTGAGGTTCTCCAAGTTCAAGAAATCAGGAACTACTCACGGGTGACACCGATTCCAAATACGCCACCCTCGGTGAAGGGCGTAATGAATTTGCGGGGTGCAGTTATCCCAATCGTCGACCTTCGTAGAAAGTTCGACTTGCCTGAGACCGAACCCAATCAGTTCACGGTGATTATCGTTGTCAATGTCAGCGACAAAGTGATGGGGCTGGTCGTCGACACGGTGTCGGATGTACTGGACATAACAAGCGATGCGATAGAGCCCGCGCCGGATCTCGGCGGGGTCGATACATCATTCCTCACCGGGTTGGCAAAGTCGGGCGAGCGACTAGTTGCGTTGTTAGATGTAGAGCAACTTCTGTGTAGCCAACATAGTGCTTTCAAAAACTGACGCAGTGGATACTCACTCACTGCGACCGAGACGAGCCGCGTTCGACGTTAGCTTCCAGCCTCACCTTAAACGCGACTTCACAATTAAATCTCCTGACAGGTAAAGACTATCATGAAGAAAATACGCGTTCTGGTCATCGACGATTCTGCGTTGATGCGTCAATTGATTACAGAGATCCTTCAACTAGATCGCAGCATTGAAGTTGTCGGTTCTGCAAAAGACCCGTTTGATGCTCGCGAGAAAATCCTCGCTTTGAATCCGGATGTCTTGACCTTGGACGTGGAAATGCCACGCATGGATGGACTTTCATTCCTGGAAAAACTGATGGTTGGCAGACCCATGCCAGTGGTGATGTTGTCGTCGCTAACCGATAAGGGTTGCCAGACGACGATGCGTGCTCTGGAACTTGGCGCGGTCGACTTCATTACGAAACCCAAACTGGATGTGGTAGCCGGAATGGACTCGTTAGTTGACGAGATCATTGAGAAAGTAAAGTATGCGTCCACGGCAAACATCCAAAGACGCAAGATAACTGCCGAGCGCGCGGTGGTCTCCGGAACCAAGCCGCCGGTTTCCAATTCGTTGATCACCAGCACTCATAAAGTGATTGCTATTGGTGGTTCAACGGGAGGAACAGAAGCCTTATTGGAATTGCTAGCCGCTTTTCCACCGGACGCGCCGGGTGCGGTTGCGGTGATTCACATGCCCGAAGGTTTTACAAATTCATTTGCACAGCGGTTGGATCGTCACTGCCAAGTCCGCGTTAAAGAGGCTCAAGACGGTGACCGAATAATTCCTGGGCACGTATTGATCGCGGCGGGTAACTATCACATGGAAGTGCAGCGTAGCGGTGCGACTTATGCTGTTCGCGTTTTTTCAGGGCCCCCTGTAAGCCGGCATCGCCCAAGCGTAGATGTCCTGTTCAATTCGTGTGCTCGTTATTTGGGAAAGAACGCCGTGGGCGCGATTCTAACGGGCATGGGCAACGATGGAGCAGCAGGCATGTTGGAGATGAAACAAGCCGGCGCAACAAACTTCGCTCAAGATGCAGCTACGTGCGTGGTGTTCGGCATGCCTAAAGAAGCCATCGCGAAAGGTGGCGTGGACGAGATTCTTCCACTCCAGCGCATGGCTCCGCAATTACTGAAAGCGGCTCGGTGTGAGATTCTGGTCTAAGGGGTGCAATCCCATTTTGCGCCGTGAAAATCGTTGGTTTTCATTGATTAACTGAGGGTAGCATGCTGGGTTCAAGCTTTTTGCTGCTCATGTTCTGCGGGACCCAGGTCCAGTGGGGTTCGTACAGGGTACGGTTCCTCGACTGCATTGCATACAACTGTTGGTCCCATCCGCAGGTCGTGGCGAGCGCGCGAAGCTGAAGCAAGTTATCGGCATTTTCATCCAGCCAGAACGTCCAGTTGTTTTTAGGTGAGTATTAATCACACGTCGAATGCTACTTTGATGGATGAATCTTAGCGAGCAGATGCACGTGGTCTTCTATCCCACCACTACACAAGATAGTTGCTTTGTGGTCACGTGCAGTGGCGACCATGTAGGCGAACAGGTCATTTTGCCAATGGTCTTCAATGAGAGGCTCGCGGTTCTTCGTGCTAAAGACGTTCTTCGTGCTAAAGACAATGTGAAGCAGGATTTCATGGTGAGTTGATGGCATTTTGTTTCTCCACGTACTTCAGGTTACGCATGTCGTCGCTCTGCGACTTGCGTTCCATCTTGGATTCAACCTGGGACTTGCGTCCCAGGCTTTAGCATGCCGTTGCTCCGCAACTGAAAAACCCGTTCACTTGGCAACCTATATGCTGGTTGCGTTGGAGCGAGAGGGAACGCCGATCAGTTCCTTGACCGAGCACTTTTTCGCGGACCATTGAATAACGGGTCGCTGAGGCATCAACCGCGGCTAACGCCGTGCGGCTAATCGTTATCCCGAATTATTCTCGCAGGCCTGCTTAGTGGATGTCACTCACTTTGAAGCGGTACGGCGCGAGCCGTCCGGTGTGTCACTTTGGATTTCATTGAAGAACCGGATGGCTTGCGCCAATACCGCTACAGAAAACGATTCGTCTACAGTGCTAGACAGATTGTCGTATAGCACGCACTACTGAGCCACGTTTAAGTTGAAGCACGAACAGCGATCGGCAAGTGATCGGCGACTGAATCGAGAACATCAGCGATACGAGCTCGGTGGTTGGCGTTGAAACGCTCGAAAGGCAAGGCGGGCAGGTCGCTGCAAATTCGCAGGTGCTTCAGGCCGGCTTTGAGAGCCTTGGGAACGGCGGAATGCCCGGAGCCGACTTGGTAGATTGCTTGCAGTTCGCCGACAACGGTTTCTAACTGCATGGCGATTTCGAATTCGCCATCTCGCAGAGCTTCATACCACTGGACAAACAGATGTGGGAATAGATTCGCGCCACCATGGACGCCACCCGCTCCACCGCGTTGCATCGAAGCGGAAAGCAGGTGCTCGGGGCCAATCAGCAAACTCATATCCGGTCGCTGATCGTTCAACAGATTTGCGACGCTTGAAAAGTAGTCTAAATCGCCGCTACTGTCTTTGATCGCAAGCAGTTTCGGCAACTCAATCAGCTCAGTCAGCGTAGCGAGGTCAAACGTGACTTTGGTCAGCCCTGGCATGTTGTAGAGAATCAGTGGCAGCGGAACTTCTTCGTGGAGTCGCTGCACATAGCCACTCAGCTCGGTTTGCGACGGAGCGAAATAGAACGGAGCAGAAGCAACAACAGCAGTAGCACCGGCATCTTCAGCAAACTCCGCCAAGGCGATCGATTCAGTGAAAGATGAATCGGTAATTCCGACAAGAACTGGCACACGCCCATTCGTCCGCTCGCAAACGCGCGCAATCATCTCGCGACGCAGCCGATAACTGAGGCTTGGGCCTTCGCCGCAGGAACCCAGAACAAACAATCCGTGAACGCCACCTTGAATGATGTGTTCGACGACGCGGTCGACACCGTCAATATCCAACTCGTCTTGCGCAGCGAGTGGGGTGACGACTGGCGGTATGATTCCTTGAAGTCGCAGCATGGATTCGCAGTCCAAAGAGGTGTCTGTGGTAACCAAAGCGATCGTTACACAATAGAATAGCCGAAGCCAGCCGAGAGGAAAGCGCCCGCGGGCCGAATCGACCTGTTAAGGTTCCTTTCGCCGCATCTCATGCCTCATAGGCAAACTGTAGAGTTGGCCAAAGTTAAATTCAACCACCCAAACGCTCCAACATCCGCTCCAACATCCGCACTCTCAATCGGTTTAGACGACACGACCAATGCCTATGAAATTATCGACTGGACTTCCGTGGCTCGACGATTCACTGGGTGGCGGGTTGCTGCCAGGTAGTTTGACGATGGTGATCGGTGCGACCGGTGTGGGCAAAACGCAGCTCGGAACGCACTTCAGCGAAGCGGGACGCGCGGCCGAAGGGCAACGAGCGGCGATTCTCGATCTCTCGAGTCGCGGAGACTCCCAGAACCACTCGGGCTACACTGCGCAATTGTTTGGCAGCCAACTCACATCGCTCGATCCTCGCAGTGAAACGCTTGTCGATCCGTTCACTCATGGTCGCCCTGCGGATATTCTGCCGTTCCTAGGCTATGGTGGGCGGCGAGTTCTGCGCAGTCAACTGGATGTCGATGAGTGGCATGCGTGGCAGTCTGAATTGAATCGCAGGTTGCCATTGCTGTCGCGCTTTGTGTATGGGCATCTCGTGCATGGCACTCGTCGCTTTATCGTGGATGGTATTGAACCGCAGGATGCGCCGGATGACTCATTGCAACTCGATTTACTCGAGTCAGTCTATCATCGTATGCTGCGCATAGAGCATGATTGGTTGGCGCGTGAAGTGTTCCGTCAGCACTTCCGGCAGCTCGAACCCCAAGTCATGCAATCCGCCTACGATCATCACGCCGCTTCCGCAGTCGTATTGGTCACGACCAAGCAATCGATGCTCGAACAATTAATGACGCAGCCGCTGGCCGATGGCGACTTGGCGGCTGGAGCCAACACAGTCATTCTTATGGGCAGGACGCTCGTCGATGGCAAGATGACTCGCGGACTCTACATCGCCAAACATCGCGGCAGTTTTGCAGACGATCGGATTCAGAATTTTGAGATCAACGACCAGGGGCTCAGACAAGTTTTAATTTGAACGCATGTGTGATGGGTTTCAGTAACTCGTTCAGTTGCCGGGGATTCGATTTAGCGTGTAGTAAGCTTCAGCATGCAACAGCGGTTGCACCGCAGCCGCATCGCGCACGCCGTGGGCGACTAACTCATGCACAAACAGCTCGCGTAAACCGGATACCTGCAGATCGACGCGCAACCCATCCTCAGAAACGTTGGCTGCGAGAATGGTAAGTTCCTGGGGCTGAATCTCATCACTGCCATAGTTGCTGTGAAAGAGATAGGAGTAGCTGCGCAGTGCATACGCGTCGGGGCGACTGGCGCTCGTGCGATCGACGGGCTTGGTAAACACCAATTCGAATCCATTGGGTCTCGCGCGCATTTCGCGAATTTCAAATGGAGTCTTGCCTGTCCACACCAATCGTTGTAAACCATGCGAAGCGGTCCCGAGGCTGCTCCAGCCGCGATTGGTTAATCCGACGAACATGCTGCCATCGGTTCCTTGAGCGAGACGTAGGACGGCAGATGCAAATCCATGGCGAAACGGAAAGCATGCGCCCTGGTATTCGCCGCCAACCTTTTCCAAGAAGACCCGCTGCATGGCTGCCTGGGTGAACTCTCCGACGAACAGTTGACCCTGAAAAGGACCGAACTTTCCTGCGCTTGCATCGAGCACAATGTCGGTAGTGGACTGCCCCATTTTTTTGTAGGGAAACCAAACCGCCGGTGGCTTTAACTGCGGCATCTTTCGCATCGCTTCGGCTAGGGGCAAGCCATCGGGTACTTCGGGCACATTGCGGATCGTCGAGCCCGGAAGGTTCATCGAAGCGAGCGATTCGGCATGATGATAAAAGGCGCCCGCGCGGAGGTGGTGGAGCGCATTGGTGGCCACCCAATTGCCCTGTTGGTCTGTATAAAACATGTCGCCCTCGCTATTCGCGCCCAATCCGCTGGGAGAACGAAGACCGCTTGCGACAGGGAGCATTTCACCACTCGGCGTGAGCTGCATAGCCCAGCCTCGCCAACGGCCTTGTTTGTAGTTGAAGGGAGCGTTGGGGACGACCCGTTCAAGTTGCTGGGCGTCGAGTCCCATGCCGATGTTCAAGGTGACCCAGAGGTTCCCCGCCCCATCGCGCTTTGGGCCGTAGGCGTATTCATGATAGTGACCGGTGACGCCCCAACCCTTCGCGACTGTCCGATACTCGTCCGCAACGCGATCGCCATCGGTATCGCGCATCGCCGTTAATTCACTCCGCTGCGCGCTGTAGAGCGTGTCACCATCGAGCAGTAATCCCAGCGGTTCGTGAAGAGCGTTTGCAAAGCGGTGATACTTCACTTGCGATGGCGGATCATCATACACGCCATCCAGAAACCAAATCTCGCCTTTGCGAATCGCCACGGCAATTCGTTTGTTGTCGAGCACCGCGATGCCACTAACCTCCAGCGCCAGATCATCGGGTGGTGGATTCCAATTTTCGGCTCGCGAGTCCGCATCGGACTTGGCGACAGCCACGGAAACGATACGGTAGTAGTCTGCTTCATCTGCAGCAGCGGTGGCTGATAGTCGGCATGACATTCCGACAGCGAGGCAAGTGAACAGTATCGGGATACGATGCGTGGTTACCATTGATATTGCAACTCTACGTTGAACGACTTCTCGAATTCAAGCGGCAGCAGCCATTCATCGCGACCCGCATTGGTTCGCACTTGGCCAACAACGTCCTTGAGGGTAGTACGCAGGCCGTTTTCGTTTGCAACAGACTGTTCCGTGATGCGCGTCAGTTTCTTGCCCATGGCAGCGAGCAGCCAAACGCGCGTCGCTCTAGTTGTTTCCGGAGCTTGTTTCGCTGGTGCTTGGTTAGTAAGTGTCAGCTTGCGGCGCAGTCCGGGGCCGTCATCACCTTGGATGGGTTCGATGTAGTCCTCGACTTTGATATCCCCGAATTTGTACTCGAGAATAGGAACTCCAGCAGAATTTAAGCGATAACCTAAGAAGGTCGGAGTTGGTGACAGAGGATGATTGTTAGCAAGTGAAGGCCAAGCGTCCGCAGGGCTTTGCAAGTGTGCGAGCAAAAAGGAGTTTGGAAAGGCAATAACCTTTTCCCCTAGCGGGCTTGCCGGGGGCGCGAAGCGCACAAACCAAGTTCCTTGCGAGTCCAGGAATTTGCCTCGCCAGCCCACGGACAATAGCAGGCTTTCGGCGTTGAACGCGTAGTGGACTTGTTGAGCAAAGCC
>JANPLP010000229.1:0-3207 GCA_031426595.1 Planctomycetia bacterium
GAACGCGGCAGCATGCAACACTTTTCATCAAGCATCTTGATGCATGTGCCGGTTACGAAACCAACCATGGCGGCCGTCCGAAAGAATAGGTCGAAACGCTAACGCGTTCCGGTACGGATTGTTAGATTGTGGGATTTAATACAAGCTCGACGCGCAAGCGAGTGAATCTCTATGTGGATCACTACGTGTACTGCTCGAAACGCTAACGCGTTCCGCTACGGGTTGATGGTTTGCGGATTGGTGGATTGCGGGATTTAATACAAGCTCGACGCGCAAGCGAGTGAATCTCTATGTGGATCACTATGTGGATCACTATGTGCACTCCTCGAAACGCTAATGCGTTCCGCTACGGGTTGATGGTTTTTGGATTGGTGGATTGTGGGATGTATCACCAGCTCGAGCCTTGACGTGATACATTACAATTTTTTAGTAACATGTACGCCAAAGGCTGTTGGATGCTTGATGCGTCGTGGGTGCTGCGGCGACAGGAAGCAATAGAGCTTGTTTAACTGGAGGCGTTAGGTGAAAAGGCAATTCAGATGAGCCAGTTGCTGTATAAGCTCGAATCGCTTTTTCAACGGGTGGTACCGAACTGGTTATTCAATTCGCGCTATTGCTTCGTCTATCACATGCCCTGTAACTACCGCAGTCTCAAGCATCGGTTGCTGCCGAAGGTTTCGATTCGCTGGGCCGAAGAGTTCGATCAACCTGCTCTGGTGCATCAGACTGTTCTCGCTACAGACCGACTGAAGGTGGGCGACCGCGCTGCAATCGCGGTCGATGGCGAGCGTTTGATCGGCGTCGCTTGGATTGCTAGGTCTGTGTATCGCGACTGGGATACGAGCTTAACGATCGATCTGGCCGCTGACCAAGCGTGGCTGTACGGAGCTTGGGTTCATCGCGATTTCCGGGGCCAGCATATCTACTCGCAGCTCGTATCGCACATCTGTGAGTCGCTTTGCCAGGCAGCTCAGAATCAGTCAACCTTTCCGTCGCTGCTATTGGCCGTCGACTGGTCTAACGGCAAGTCGCAAAAAGTTCATCAAGCCTTTGGTGCCAAGCGCGTAGGATCAATTTATGGTTTCGGAATCTGCGGTACCCGCCACTACCGGTTACGACGTTAGGCGGAAGATTCTTTACGCGCTGACATAAGCTCGATTTTCAGAGGCATCCAATCGAGCAGTTTCAATCGGTACGATCAGCACGCTACGCAAGCATTCTGGCCATAGAAGACTTCGCTTCAACGATCGCTTGAGGAATGTTAGCCGGTAGCTTGCCGCCTGCTTGCGCAAGATCGGCTTTGCCGCCCCCTCCACCGCCGACAACAGGTGCGACTTCGCTGATCCAGGTGCCCGCGCTCAAGCCCTTTTCAACCAGAGCTTGGCTTAGACCAGCCACCAGCATCACTTTGTCATCTCCGGTACTTGCCGCCAGCAGCACGGCCACCGGCGAGTCGCTCTTCTTGCGGACTTGATCGATCCACTGCCGCATCAAGTTTGGAGTCGCGCCAGGCGTGGCAGCCACGATGACTTGAGTGCCGCTGACAATCTCAGCTTGTTCGAGCAACGAATCTGCGGAAACATCGGAGCTCGATGCCATCGCGCCGACCTGAGTCGTCAATTTTGTCTGCTCATCTTGCAAAGCAGCCAACCGAGTGAGTACGTCGTTCATCGACACGTTGAGCAATCGCGAGGCTTCACGCATCACCGCGCGTTCGGCCGCATAGCCACTCGCGCCGGCAGGCTTCTTCGAATTCGGTGCAACTGCTTGTGTAGCGCCCCCGCCACCTAGTTGCTTCTTCAGCGCTCGCACGTTTTGGACTAGAGAGCGAATTTGATCGGCGACGGCAGCGGGTGTACAGCCCAGCGACTTGGCAGCAGACGCAAGCGTCGACTGGACCTCTTCGCGATGCTTCACAGCGCGTTCGCCTGTCAAAGCGACGACGCGGCGAGTTCCGGCTGATACGCTCTCTTCGGCCACCAATTCGAATTGGCCGACCTGCGCTGTGTTGGTCAAGTGTGTGCCACCGCACAGCTCTTTTGAAAACTCACCCATGCTGACCATGCGCACTGGGTCGGGATACTTCTCGCCGAAAAGCATCATCGCGCCTGCTTTTCGAGCATCGGCAAGCGGAACTAGTTTCCATGCAACCGGCGCAGCGAGTTGGACTTTCTCAGCCACGATTGCCTCGATCTTCTCAATTTGCTCGTCGGTCAACGCGGCTTGGTTCGTAAAGTCGAAACGGAGCCAATCGGTATCGACCTTGCTACCTTGTTGCTGCGCGTGACTGCCTACTATGGTCTGCAATGCGTGATGCAAGATGTGCGTTGCCGAGTGCGCGCGACGAATGCCATCGCGGCGCGTCGTGTCGACTTTCGCAGTGACCCGCATCCCTTCCTTCAGCTCGCCGGACTTCAGCTTGCCATAGTGAACGATCAACTCGCCAGCCCGCTGCGTATCGCTCACTTCAAACACAGTGCCGGATGCTTCGAGGGTTCCTTGATCGCCGACTTGACCGCCACCTTCGCCATAAAACGGGGATTTGTCTAGGACGACGCGGACCAGTTCATCGCCCACGTCGCTGGTGGACAATCTGCCTGCGAGTCGTTCGTCATCAGCGGAACCCACCACGATTCCTTTTATGTCAGCAGCCACTTCGGTCGCTTCATAACCCACGAACTCTGTGCGGCGTAGAGCTTCCTTTAGCGACTCGATTGGGCCGGTCTTGAACAACTCGCCCTTCTCGCCCGCTCCGCTAATCGTTTCATGTTCTCGCATGGCATCGCGATAGCCGTCCCAATCGAAGGTGAGATTGCGTTCCGCAGCGATCGCTTGGAACAACTCAGGCGGCACTCCATAAGTCTGATAGAGGCTCGCTGCTTCGCGTCCGTCGACCATCACGGCGCTCGATGACTGCATCGTTTGGAACGTCTTCTCGATTCGATCGAGTCCTGCCCCGATGGTTGAAAAGAAATCGCTCTCTTCGCGACGAATCACATCGCTGACGCGCTGGACAGTTTCGCGGAGCTCCGGATAAGTGCTGCCCATCGATGCCACCACTGCTGGCACTAGCTGATGCAAGAATGGATCGCGCATCCCCATTTGATGACCGTCGAGCACGGCGCGACGGAGCAACCGCTTGATCACGTAACGCGCCTTCTTGGGGCCGGGGATCACATTCTCATGGATCGCAAAAGTGCACGCGCG
>JANPLP010000230.1:0-3440 GCA_031426595.1 Planctomycetia bacterium
TGATTAACTGCGGTGGCCTGTCTTACGCCAGCTACCGAGTGCTCGCGATTCTTCGCGAAGTGCTTGAGTACGATCCCGACTTGATTGTGATTGACATGGGCCACAACGAGTTTCTGGAGCGCCGCACTTATGAAAACTGGATGCCTACCAGTGCCAGATCAAGCGCGATGGCTTGGATGACGCAATTTCGAACTGTTCAAATGGCTCGGACTCTAATCGCAAAGCCCGCCGCGCGAGCCTCAGCGCCAACCCGCACGGAATTGACTGCCGAAGTTGACGCGCTGCTCGATTACTCGGGTGGGCTGCAGGATTATCGTCGCGATGATCCATGGCGTGCGCCAGTTGTGGAACACTTTCGTTGGAACGTCGAGCAGATGATCATGGCTTGCCAGCAGCATCGAGTGCCGTTGATTTTGGTTCGACCCGTTTCCAATTTAGTTGATTGCCCGCCGTTCAAATTTGAAGTGGACTCCAAGTTGTCGAGCGAACAGCGGACCGACTTTGAGCAGCGATGGAACTCGCTTTGTATTAATCGCCACTCGGACAGTGAACCGCATGCGGAGGTGGATGCGCTATTGGCCATTGACCCTGGGCACGCAGGACTGCTCTATCTGAAAGGCCGAATAGCGGCTGACGAGGGCGACTGGGATTCAGCCAAGCGGTACTTCGTGGCGGCACGCGACGCTGACGTTTGTCCGTTGCGCGCTATCACTCCGATTGAACAAGCGGTCGTAGAGTTGGCTGCGCGATTTCAAGTACCGCTAATCGACGCTGAGCAGTTGATTAGCGATCGTAGCGAACATCACCTTCCAAGTTCCCAGTGGCTGATCGATCATGTTCATCCAACCATTGAAGGCAATCAACTGATTGGCGAAGCAGTGGGGGAGATGTGTATCAGCAAGCGTTTTGTCGCTCCCTCTGAGGGCGATTGGAAAGCCGTTCGCACAACGCTTTACACACAGCACCTGCGTGAACTTGGCGAGCCTTACTTTCATCGCGGCAAGCAACGTCTAGAAGGTTTGATGCTGTGGACGCAAGGTCGAGCGAAGAAGAATAAACCGCACCCGCCTTGATTCGGTTAAGGGCATCTGTTCGAACGCTTAGCTCAACTCTTCAACGAAAGTGTGGTTGATGGAGCGAATGTTAATTCGAAGCGTACAACCCAACAACAGACCGTCCGGTTTCGCGTATCATGGGCAGCATTCAACGAGACGTAAAACAGCGGAGTTGACGAGCGGTCGCGATGTTGCAGGAAATTGCCGGGCCGTTGGTCGTTGTCCGGTTGATATTCTGTATCGAAATGCAGCGATCGATTGTCATAGAGGAGTTGACTTTGGAATCACGGTTACCGGTCGCTGAACTGCGTCAGCGCCGACATGCTGATCTACCGTTCTTTATTGTGATGGGGGGACTATCAGCCAGTTTTGTTCTGTTGATTGTGCTGTTGCTGGCAGCCGACGTGATGTTCACTTCGGTCCAGGATTTCAAAACAGCCTTCATGAAGCCCCAGATCCAAGCCGCATTTCGGTTGACACTTCTGTCCTGCACAGTTGCGGCACTGATGTCATTGTGGGTCGCGACGCCGCTGGGCTACATCCTCTCACGGTATCGATTCCCGGGTCGCTGGATTGTTGACACGTTGGTTGACATACCTATTGTCCTGCCGCCACTGGTGCTGGGTTTGAGCCTCTTGATCTTGTTTCACTTGAAGATTGGCAATTGGGAGCTGGAGAGTTGGTTGCGTGACACGTTGCGTTTCCCTGTCACATATCGTTGGCCCGCAGTTGTATTGGCTCAGTTTACCGTGGCTTGCGCGTTTGCGGTCCGGACGATGCGGGTAACGTTTGACCAGATCAATCCACGCTGCGAAGATGTTGCGAGAACTCTGGGCTGTTCGCGCGCGCAAGCCTTTCTACAGATCGCGTTACCGCAAGCTTGGCGGGGCATGTTGACCGCTGCTACGCTGGCTTGGGCAAGATCCTTAGGAGAGTTTGGACCGATCATGGTTTTCGCCGGCGCAACACAGATGCGAACGGAAGTACTATCGACGAGTGTTTTTCTTGAATTGAGCGTCGGGCAACTGGACGCCGCGGTAGCGGTCTCCCTAATGATGGTTGTGATGGCGATTCTCGTGCTACTTTTGCTTCGTGCTTTCGGTGCGAGGCTGCAAGCATGATTGAGCTGAAGCAAGTGAGTATTCGCAGTGGCGCATTCTCTTTAAAAAATGTTTCGTTTCGGATCGAAACAGGTCAGTATGCGGTGCTGATGGGCAAGACGGGCTTAGGTAAGACGACGATTCTTGAAGCCATCTGTGGGCTCCGCAAGGTAGATGAAGGTTCGATCGCAGTTCAAGGAGTCGACGTGACCAAGTGGTCGCCCAGCGATCGCAAAATTGGCTATGTCCCGCAGGACTTGGCATTATTTCCGACAATGAATGTTCGCGAGCACCTGCAATTTGCGATGCGCTTGCTGGGGTATTCAAAAGTGGACATGACGCAGCGTACAGAAGAACTCTCACAAGTTCTAGGCTTGAGTCATCTGCTCGACCGGAGCACTCGAGGACTTAGCGGCGGCGAAGCACAGCGAGTTGCGTTAGGGCGCGCGTTGGCCGCGCGGCCGGCAGTGCTGCTACTGGACGAACCGCTGAGCGCGCTTGACCAAGCGACGCGGTATGAGATGCATGAGTGGCTGCGCAAGGTAAAGTTTGCTACCGGCGTGACAACTCTCCATGTCACTCACAACTCGGAGGAGGCAGAGGCGCTTGCTGATCGCCACTTGATATTAGACGAAGGTCTTATCACCGAGCGTATTTGAATCGTATTACTTACCACCGCCACGAAGCCAAGCTGGACTGCGAGGATCCACGGCCGAAGAACTTGGACTCGAATTCAGGGGTTGACTTGCACCTGTTGGACCGTTTGCCGGGGGCTGAACTTTGGGTACTTCGATACTGACACGCGTGATACGAACATCCTGCGCTGCCATGGTCTTCACATTGATCGCCGCCGAAATCACATCTGCTTCGAAGTTCTGCTCTCGACTATTTGGCGCCACTTCCCGACGAATATGAGCCGGTGTGCGTCCATCGCCTTCGAGAACCAATAGATCTTTGGCTTGAGTATAAGTGACTCGATAGCCGTGTCCCGAATAATCTCCCTCAATCGCTTTACCCGCGAAGCGAACATTTCCGAGCGCTTCGAATTCCCATTTAGCACTGTTCTGCGCAGCGAGAGAGGAACTTCGAGCACCTAACCCGCTCGCGTCATAAGCTTTCAACATGTCGCAGTTGAGCAGCATCTCGTCGGTCTTCAGTCGCTGCATGGTATTTAGATCGATCATTTCTTCCCAAGTTTTAAGCGGGCCTGCAGCCAACTCAACTTTGCCATTGAAACGTATCTCGGACGTATCCATCTGCCCAACCATGCTTTCGCGGAAACTCA
>JANPLP010000231.1:0-21941 GCA_031426595.1 Planctomycetia bacterium
GACATCTACGAGACCATTCTGCGTTCCGAGCCATTGCATCCAGATGCACTGAACCTGTTGGGGCTTGTCGAAATGAGTCGCGGTGACTACCAGCGTTCAAAAGAGTTAATAAAGAAAGCGGTTTCGATTTTTCCAAACAGCAGTTCTTTCTGGGGCAATTTAGGTGTTGTCAATCGATTTGCTGGACAAATTGACGATGCTATTTTAGCCTACCAACGGTCGATCGAACTGGACCCCGCAAATCCGGATGCGCATCTAAATCTAGGTAAATCCCTGAAGTTGAAAGGAAGATTAGCCGACGCAAAGTTGTCCTTTAGGCGCGCTTTAGAAATTGATCCACAACGACCCTCCCCCTGGCTCTGTCTGATGAGCTTATGTGTTGAAGAACGCGAACTGGAGACTGCGAGAAAAATTGGCGAGGAAGCTGTCGTCATCATTCCAAGACATTTCGAATTATGGTTGAGTTTGGGAGCCGTAAATAAAAGACTAAATCGCCTCAATGAAGCAATTCTTAACTATCAACAAGCCATTGGAATGTGTCCGACGAACGTCGACGTTTTGTGCCGACTTGCATCCATTCTGATGTCTCGCTATCAAATCGCAGAAGGTCGAGCATATTTGGAGCAAGCGATGGCATTGGACTCTAACAGCGTCCATGTCCTGAATTGCATCGGTCTACTACACAATACGATGGGCGACACAACGTCCGCAATTCGAGTTTTTACAGAAACGCTTGACCGATACCCGGATAATGCAACGGCATTCGCGAATCTTAGTAAGTCTCTTAAAAAGAGAGGAGAGTTGTCTGCTGCGTTAGATAAGATCGCTCACGCGAGGGATTTGGAACCAGCGAAGGTTGAGAATGTCGTAATCGAAGCAGGAGTTCTAACTAGCCTCGGACGGCTTACAGACGCTGACCGCTGTTTTCGACAAGCGATAGAGCTTGGGCAAGGGTGTCGAGCTGCACATGATGGTTTGCTCATGTGCATGCAATATCGTCCCGAATCAACTCCTGATTTGATTTTGAAGGAACATAATCGCTGGAACAATCTATATGCGTCCCCAATGAGATCGCCAATCGAATTCCAAAGATTGAAGCGTCGAAATCGACCCTTGCGACTGGGTTTCGTTTCTGCTGATCTCGGCGCCCATCCTGTCGGTTACTTTACGGCAAACTTATTTAAGCATTTAGATCGAAAAGAGTTCGAAACGCAGGTATATTCCGATCGAGCTGATCGCGACTGGCTTTCTGAGGAAATTAGAAAAAATGTGGATCGCTGGTTCGATTCGACCTGCGTTTGTGACGCGACGCTTGCAGACAAAATCCTAAACGATGAAATAGATATCCTTTTCGATCTCGCCGGTCATACGGCGAACAATCGTTTGTTAGTTTTCGCAAAACGAGTCGCGCCGATTCAGGTTTCCTGGGCGGGATACGTCGGAACAACGGGGCTGACTGAAATGGATTTTGTCCTTGGGGATATCCATCACATCCCCCAGGGCTCTGAAAAGTATTTTTCAGAGAGAATATTAAGAATGCCGCATGGCTATGTAAGCTACTATCCTCTCGAGGCGACACCTGACGTAAATAGTCTGCCTGCACTATCGAATGGATATTTCACTTTCGGCGCGATGTGCAACCCCGCCAAGGTCAACGATTGCGTCTTGACGACTTGGGCTGAGATTCTCTCGTCGATCCCAAGTTCGCGACTAATTGTGAGCTATTGCGGATGGAAAGATCTGTCGAATCAGGATCGCGTTATCGACGTATTTCGTCGGTATGGCTGCCATCAACAGGTAGATTTTTTCCATATGCCAACAACGTTAGATCTGCTGCGGCTTTACAACAACGTTGATGTCGCATTAGACACTTTCCCCTACAACGGAGGGTTAACGACGATCGAAGCTCTATGGATGGGTATTCCAACGATCACTTGTCCTGGCCAGTGGTTTTCTGGTCGCCATTCGCTGAGCCATCTTTCCAATGTGGGGCACAACGATTGGGTCGTTTCAAATCTTGAGGAATACGTTCGTCGTGCGCAACGAGCCGCGCGAGAACTTGCCTCCTTGGCGAGGGTACGAGAAACCCTTCGAGATACGATGCGCAAATCCCCTCTCTGCGATGGAAATGGCTTTGCCGAGGACTTTGGCTCGCTCATGCAGTCAGTCTGGCGAGACTGGTTAAAAGCTTGAAGGCATTTCGAACCCTATGTTCTTGACCTGTCGCGAGTTCATCGTTGGCAAACCAGCTTCGGATCGAGTTTCCATAAAAGCAGGCCATCGAGCCGGGAGTACTGGTCATCGTGCCGGGCGTAATTGAGAAGAAACTTGCCTCTTCTTATAACCAGAGATTAGAATTTGGTCTTGCGGCCGACCTCATTACGTATGCTGCGTGAGGCTTTTGTCAGAGGTTGACAGAAATGCACTTGCACAGCGTTTTCTGTCGATCACCTGCCGAAGCGTTATCCGAATCTGGAAAACTGTTTCAAGCCAGCAGCGATTTAGCAAGATGGACTTCCTCATGAACATTTTCCCCGCATTAAAGAATTCTTTTTTCTTTACAAAAACCAAAAGATATCGTTCGCGAAATCACGAAGCGAAGCGAAAGCAACGGAGTGTGAAAAAGTTCAGTCAATTTGAATTGCTTGAGCCGCGTTGCTTAATGGCAAGCGACGTTATTTTGGAATGGAATGATGTCCTTCTGACAGCCAATGCCGCCGATCATTCGGGTTCGGCGGAACAAGGTGGACCGATTCTAACCGCACGCGCGTTCGCAATCGTGAGCGTCGCCATGTACGATGCCTATAATTCCATCGAACGGATCGGCGCCCCCTTTCTTGTTCGGGCGAAGGTAAATGGCAAATCAGATAGCGATGCGGCTGTAGCGCAGGCCGCACACGACACTCTTGCAGCGCTCTACCCTTCGCAACGGCTCCGATTCGAGGCCGCCCTTTCCCAGACCTTAGCGCGCATCCCGAACGGTCTGATGGAAGACCGTGGGCGAGCTGTAGGTGCAAAAGTAGCTTCACTGATACTGCTTGATCGGGCGGACGATGGGGTCGCGGACTTGATGCAATATGACGCACAGTACCACCCAAAGGGCCTGCCGGGTTTTCATGGAGCAGATCCGCTACACCCGAATCAGGGATACTACGCTCCAGGTGCTGCCCACGTTGCAACGTTTGCGGTCGATGACGTCGACCAATTCCAAGCTCCTCGATTGGATGATGGTACTCCAGCGGGCAGGATAGCATTTATGCAAAGCGAGGAATACAAGGCTGCCTACGACGAGGTCTTTTCGCTGGGTAGCGACGGAATTTCTGCCCCAACCAACCGCACGCTTGAGCAGACCCAAATTGGCATTTTTTGGGCATACGATGGCCGACCTGGATTGGGCACTCCACCTAGACTCTACAATCAAATTGCGAGGACGATAGCCATCCAGCAAAACAACTCCGTCGCAGAAAATGCCCGTCTTTTCGCGTTGATCAATGTCGCACAGGCGGACGCCGGATTGGCTGCTTGGAACGGGAAGTATGACGATGATTTATGGCGCCCAGTGTTGGGTGTTCGCGGTGCCGACACCGATGGAAACCCCGATACGATCGTTGATCCAGATTGGATTCCGCTTGGCGCCCCTGCCAGCAACCCAAGGCCTGGCGATACTAACTTTACGCCTCCGTTTCCCGCTTACGTTTCTGGCCACGCGACATTTGGCGCTGCTGTTTTTCAAACGTTGAAGCGGTTCTATGGCCGAGACGACATCCCATTCACTTTCGTTTCCGATGAACTTAATGGAATCACACGCGATGCGGATGGTAGCACGCGACCCGTGGTCCCGCGATCGTTTACCAGCTTCTCACAAGCATCGTTCGAAAACGGTCAAAGTCGTATTTATCTCGGTATTCATTGGTCTCTCGATCGCGACGAGGGCATCAAGACCGGCGACAATACTGCCAATTTTATCTATACGCATATCCTGCGGCCTCGTTCTCCAGCCACGGAGGCGTTGAGGCACAACACCTTTGATCCTATGGATGTCGATGACGATGGTGAGTGCACTCCTTTAGATGCTCTGGCTGTGATCAATATGATCAATTCCCAAACCGCATCGTCGCCTGATTTCGTCGATGTCGATGGAGATAATACGGTGTCGCCGTTAGACGCATTGATTATCATCAATCAGCTAAACGCGTCGGCAAACAATCCTGGTGAAGCGGAGGGCGAAGGTGAATCAAACAAGGGAGCAATCCTCGTTCATTTACCTATGTTTGAGATCGATCGTAGTACCGGAGAGGTGGTCAAACGCGAAACACCATCCTGTGATTTCTCAATCTGGGTTCGGTTTGATACGCAGGTAGGACAGTCAGTATCTATAGTTCCCTCTACCTCCAAAATAGAAACAGCTAGTTTACTTGGCCAAGCTGCCTTTGACGAAGAATCTGTAGCCACCGATTCGATCGGTCCTTTAGCAATAGATCGTTTCTTTACGAAGCTGAACGGCGCCGGCTAGTAACCGAAGCGACGCCGCGGCCCGATGGGTCTAGCCAAGAAATTCGAAAGCATCCTCAGCACAAAGACTGCGGAACTCCAATAGCAAGGACAAATACCGAAGCCTTTCCCTGCCGATTTTTCTGTCCTACATGTAAATGCAGGCACGCTCGTACACTCTGTTTTTGGGCCAAAAACCCGCGGGCCATGACGCCCAAAGAAGAGAGCTAGCGATATTGTCGCTAGCTCTCAAAGTCTTAAACTGTCCTATCCTGTAATTAGCTGCTCTTTGCAGCCTTGCTCTTTCTAAAGCGTCGTGCTGCCATAGCACCAATGCCAACCAAACCAAGGAGAGCAATTGAAGAGGGCTCCGGAACTGCGGTAATTGTGAAAGACGATGGCGTTGAGAAAAGCTGCGAATCAATCGAAGCTGTAGCTAAACCATTAATCGACGCTGTTACCGCTGCATTGCTAGCATCCGTATTGGTATCGGAAAATGAATAGGTCGTCACTGTCCCCGCCGTTCCTCCGGTAAATGTCAAGTCACCAATCTTAATCCTGTTGGCTGACAGACCAGTATAACCAAGTCCGCCTCCATGATTGAAAACTAGGCCGTTTGGACTTCCGATGGAACCTGGAAAGGTCGCCGTCGACACAAAAGTCGTCATAGTGCTGCCGCTGCCCGCTCCTGCAACCGTTCCATTTAGATTGAACGCCACTGTGGTAAGAGAGTTCAAAACATCGGTACCAGTTGCAGCAATGTAAACTGCTGAGGTTAAGCTCCCGCCAGCGTTAACATTGAAATTGGTATTATCTAGCTGAAAAACAAACCCCGCCCTAGCTGTCGAGCACAGGCACACCACTAAACCCAATATTGTCCCAAGAAAACGCATTTTTTACTCCTTAAGTTCTACTGAATAAATTCAACGCACAAATTTCATTTACCATAGTTTATATCCCTAAAGATAAAACGCAACACACCAGACAGACAAGCCTGTCTGGTGTTTTATCAAAAGACAGATCTTAACGGCTAGTTCGGATACCCAGTCTTGTTTCTCGCCATGCCAAATCGAGGCAACAGCTGATTTGCGATATCGAGCCCGTCAATATCGCCGTCCAGATCACCATCCAGATAATCTAGGAATCCGGGGGAAGCACTAGTTGTTCCAAAATTCGGCAGAACAAAGTTTACTAAATCGATTCCATCGAAATCTTCGTCACCGTCTGCGTCTCCGTACAATCGGTAGAACTTCTCGTTGGCGGCTGTATTCGCATCTTTGTTACCGAACATGTAATTGTCACCACCGGTACCGTTGCCGTCACCATCCAGCGGGAACGCCCCAGTGAGTGTGGTTACGAGCGACGATGTAATTTCAAGCTCGTAATTTCCATCTACGAGAGAGCCAGCCGAATTAACGAACGTCGAACTTGGAACAAAAGTCAGTGTAACTACAGTCTTACCAGGTTGAGAAGCATAATCGGGGGCCGATGCAGTCACACCCCCAACCGTTCCTGCATAAACCGCACCGCCAGCATTATCATCTCGCTTTCGCACAACAAATGCAGCAGATGGAGCAACAACTGGCGAATCAAAGACAACCGTCATTCTCTTGATTGCTGATCTTTGAGCGGCTCCATTGTTTATCGAAACCGATTGCACCTTGGCCGAGATATCGTTGTCGATGATATCGACCCGATTATTGATCGACAAGGCTGGTGTGGCCGCTGTCCCGAGGGCGATTGCACCCAGTGCACCACTTCCTGTTCCAGACTGGATCAACAGATCAACATATTCAGTTCCTTCCTGGATCAGATCGTCCACTGGTGTAATCGTAAACACTGCGGAGGACTGACCCGCTGGAATCGTTACGTTGTTGGAAACAGGTCCGCCGTAATCTGCACCCAACGCTGTAGAAGCCGCGAGCGTGTAGATCACGTTTACACTACTGCCGACTGGCACGGTGACTCGATTACCCAGACCGTCCGTCAACTGGATTACAAAGAAACCATTTTCCGAACCTTGTTCCCTAGCGATGAAGTCGCTAGCCGCAACATCGATACTGACAAACAATCCGTCGCCGTTATCGCGGAGGATGAGGTTGGCAGTATTCTGCGTTGGGCTAACCGATACGTCCGCGTTGTTGGAAACTGCAGAGGCTCGTAAATTGAGCGTTTCGTCTCCTTCTGCAGCCGTATCATTCACCGCAGTGACCGTCAAGGTTGCGAACAACGCACCTGCTGGAATGGTAATCGTCGTTGGGAAGGTCAACGGTGCGTAGTCATCCGGAGTTGCACTGCCGCTGTCCCTGACGATCGTGACGACCATGTCTTCGTCCACTGGATTGGACAGCGTGGCTCGCACCACAGCCGATATTCCACCCTCGATCGCAATTGCCTGTGTGGTCGAAATGCTCACGACTGCGTCATCATCGTCAACGATGGTTACCGTTTGAGCCAATGGCGAGCCAAGCCCAACATTCGGATCTCGCGTTGTAGGCGTTCCGATTGTCATGATCGCGGTTTCGTCATCCTCTACCAAACCATTTCCAGCCCCGACAGTCGAGTCGTCATCGATTGGAACCAGCAAAATCGTTGCCGATTTCACATTTGGCCCAGTCAGGCTAGTTCCACTCGCTGGAATCGTAATTGTTCCTGTACCGGTTGCTGTGTTGAAAGTCAGCGTAACGCCGTCAGCGATCGACGCAGCATCCAATACGAGGTTGTAGTCACCTGGCGAGTAGGCACCAGGATTCTGTGTACCCGTCTTGGCATCGCCAGACATCGTGAACGGAATTACCGTTGCAGTACTGCTCGGGTTATTCATCGTTACAACAAAGTTCGCGTTGCCAAACGCTGGAAGCTTAGCTGGCTCTGATGCAAACGCGTCTGTCGACGAAATCGAGATCGTTGCATTGTCGTTATCTGTGATAGTTCCCGTTCCATTCTCGAACGTGATGGTTCGTCCCATCAAACCACCAACAACGGTCGGAACTGCAGTAAACGTCTCCGATCCTGGATTATTGGTCGCGCCGCCTTCAACTAGCAGATCTTGATTGGTCTTTACATTCGGCAGCGAAACACCTGCTGAAGTTGTACCGGCCAAGAAAGTAACCGTCGTTGTCCCGAAATCGTTGCTATCGTAGTCGGCTCCGAAAGGAATCGGCCCAACAGCATCAAGATCTGTACCAAAGGCACCGCTCACACCCGTTCCATCTTGAAGTGCAACGGTGATCGTCAAATCCTTATCGGCTGGCTTGTCCAAAGATACGCTGAACGTCAGGTTGCCACCTTCGGTAACCGTTGGGCTACTGACCGTGATCTTCGACGAATCGTTATCCGTGATGGTCGCTGTTGCCGTGTCCATGGATAGGTCGACTGGGCGACCCGCCAACGCCACTAGCGATGCACCGTCGATCGTAATCTTTGCATCGAACGTCTCACTGGCTTCGGTAGTACCATCATTGTACAGAGCAACATCCAAATTGGTGGCATTCACGCCGGTTGCACCTGCCGCAAAGGTAAGTGTTTGAACCGTGTTGTTATAGTCATTCGGATTGGATGTCGAGCCTCCAGAAACATTCAGTGCGGCACCACCATTCGTTGGTGCTCCTAGTGCCGTCCCACCACTAAAGGTCACAACCAGTGTGACTGGCACATCGATTACGCTATTCAATTGAACTTGGAACCGCATATTCCCGTCGCCAGTACCAGGAGCGGCAGGGTTGTTTTCTGTAGACGATGGCGTCATATTCACAAAGCTGAACTTGGCGACGTCGTTGTCTTCGATGGTAACCACAGCCGAATTGTCTGGTGCGCCCGCAGGAGCGACGTTGATGTCAGTGCCAGGTTGAATAGCTCCTAGAGTCGCTGTCAACGTTTCAAGCAAAGCTTCAACATGGGTGTCATTGACAGGGACAATTGTCACATCGGTACTAGACGACCCAACAGGAATAGTGATTTCGTAGAGGATATCGCTGATCCTTACGACATTAGCATTCGTCGTTACATCGAAGTCCTTACCGAATGGCCCAGATCCATCTGGATCCGTCGCCGAGGCAATGCCAGAGTTCAGTCCGCCATTCGATAGATTAATCTGGATCTTCGTTGGGCTACTGCTTAGAACTGGGTTGCCTGTGCTTGGATCGACCTGAGAAACTCGGAACACTCCATTGACTGGACCTGCTTCCTTCGCGGCCGCTGTAAGAGCAGAAATCCTTACAACTGCTGTGTCTGGATCGTCTGCAATCGTGGCGGTCTGAGTAACCGTTGTTCCCAACGTAGCATTGCGCCCACCGGCCGCGACTGGAGTCGCAATCGTTAGTGTGAGGCTCTCAAGGGTTTCAACGATCGTGTCGTTCAAGACCAAGACTGGAATAAACGTGCCCGTTGTCCCGGCCTTGATCGTTACCGTACCGCTGGTTCCATTTGCATTGACCGTAACCTGTCCGGCTACGGGCAGTACTTGGTAGTCTGCATTTGCGGCTGGAGCAGCGATGGCGTCTCCGCCTGTTATGCTCCAATTGACCGTGATGTCACCGTCAGCAGTGAGACCAAGGAAGCTTGGTGCTTGCGGGCTGAGTTGCACCAGGAAGCTAATATCGGCTGGAACTGCACCGCCTGGCTCTGCACCCGAGAGATCCGCACCTAGACTGACGTTGATGATCCTACCAACGTCCCTGTCATCGATCAGTGTCGTCACCCCGGTGTTGCTTGCAGTGATCAAACCGCCTTGGCTACCAGATACGATTGCCGTCGGTGTAATGACTACCGTCTCTTGAACCTCCAGTAAGTTATCTCCCCGGTCTAACATGGCGTTGTAGAACGGAGTGATCGTTACCGTCGCTTTGGTTTGGCCAGCGGGAATCGTGATCAAGAAGTCGTTCTTTTCGGTCGCACCGGTCGTTGAAAGATCTGTAGTAAACGTCGCAGTACTACTTAGGTCATAGTCTGCAGTGCTAAACGAATCGACAGGATTGGTAGCAGTTCCAGTCACTGTAAACCGTACTACCACAGGCTGAGTGCTTGGGAACGGAATCGTGATATCGACGTTTTGCGAAACAGGCGGACTTGTTGGTTCCACCGCGGGACCTGACGGTGCTACTGCACCGACTACTCCTGCATCATCGTCCTGAATCGTGATCTCGCCCACTACCGGTCCTGTTGCACCAACAGAGGTGGCACCGTTACCGGAAACGATAGCGGTAGCTGGAATCAATCTAACTCGGAACGTTTCGTTGCCTTCAATCAACTTGTCATCGACAGGATTGATGTTCACAGGCACGAACGTCGAGCCAGCAGGAATGGTCACTCGACCGACATTGAAGCTCGGACCAGTGGTTCCCAGAGGCGTTGCGTAATCGGCAGTTAGGTGTCCTGCCACCGAGACGTTCAAGGTGTAAGCATCTCCAATATCCAAAGGATTGCCTGCAATTCCAGTCCCTGCACCAACGTGGAACGATCCATTCTCTCCAACCGCGATAATGTACGTACCTGTGGTTGCCACGGTGAAATCGATGAACGAATCATTGAGCGTGGTACTACCCGCGTCGAGCGACGCTGAGTTGTCGTTGCTCGCCAACAAGGCTCCGGTCGAGTCCATCAAGAAGATCGCAGTATCGGTTGACCCATTTGTGCGGTCGACATCGAGAATAACTCGCGAGCCTGCAGTCGCAGTGAACGAATAGTAGTCAAAGCTGCCATTACCGGTTGCATTCACTCGAACATACGGTGTTCCCGCAACAGATCCTGTAATACCGGAATTCAGGACTTCGCTATCGCTGATAAGCGACCAGCCGAACGATTGTCCAGCAGCGTTAATGTCCAAGTTCTGGTTTACGTTGTAGAACGGTGCCGCCGAAGCCTGATTTGGCTCCACTTCGTTGATTGTCGGTTGGCCAACACGAGCAAGTGGGTTCGTCGTGCCGGTTGTTTCGATCACATACTCGACGATTGTGTCCACCGTCGTCGGACTGGAGATCCGAATGTTGAATGATCCTGCATCCGTCGGAAGCGATCCGTTCTCACTTGCAAAACTGTCGTCGACCTGAATGAACACATCAAAGAATTCGTCAAGGATCAACAGCGATGCCGAGTTGTTAGGCGTTGCAGCGATCGACACGGGGCCGGTCGAGGCGATCAGCCCCGTCAGGTCGAAGCGAACGTTTTCATTGCCTTCTGGATTCAGTGCTTGCTCAAGGGGAATGATGTCGATGAGCTGAGAAGTCGTTCCTGGATTGAACGAAATGGTTCCTGTCAAGGCTCCAAAATTTGTGATTTGTGGACTCCAGAAATCAGCAGGTCCTGGTCCAAAGCCTGGCAGACCGATATCCGCAGAACTACTTGGATCATTAAACATGATCCCGACGCTCACTAGGTTCTCAGCTGCACGGGTCAACTTTACCTCGAATCGACCAGTGACTGCATCACCTGGAGGTGTTCCCGATGGGTCTTCACCTGCGTCGTTGACGCGAGCAATCGAAACCACCGTCGTATCATTGTCTGTAATCGTCACTGCTGCCGCATTACCGGCTCCCACGCCGACCAAGCCGCTCGGTGTTGAACTGACGCTGACGATCTTCAGCCCCAAGGACTCCGTTCCCTCGGTGACTGCATCGTCATTTGGAGTCACAATCACGTTGACGGCTGTGAAACCTGCTTGGAACACAATACTACCCAATCCAGTTACTGGATTGAAAGTCAGCGTTGCTCCCGGCGTCGGGCTAGACAGCGTATAGTCCGCCACGGTATTCACTGCAGTCGGAACTGCAGATGCACGAGGAGAAGCTGTTGATGTATCCACCATGAAGTTCACGGTAACAGGCACGCTTGCCCCAGCTCCACTCATGGTGAAGGTGAAACGAGCAGGATCCTGACCGGCTTCTGCCGCACTCGAATCCGAAGTGCTGTTCACTTGGACTACATTCGTATCCGCCTCCGTAATAAAGACCGTTCCTGTTCGGCTTGCGAGAGGAGCAAAGGATACGCGAGTCGGCAACGCTGGCACTGCAGGAACTGGGCCCGTCAAGATCGTGAAGTCAGCTTGCTCCGGTCCCTCGGCAATCGAGTCGTTGTTTACCAAGACATCGACGGTCAACTCGCTCATGCCAGAACCGATGGTGCCCGTTCCGCTCAGTAACCCATAGTCGGAACCGTTTGTGGCACTTCCACCGATGCTGTAGTTGAACGAAACCGGCAAGCTGCTAGTAACCGGGGTTCCAGTCAATGGATCGCGAAGCCCAAAGGTGATGCTGCCGTTATCAACCGGTGCGGCTTCTGCACCGTTGTCAGTGCGGACAACATAGAGTTCGGCTTGGTCGTTGTCGCGAATCGTTGCCGAAGCATCGGTCATCATCATCTGAAGAATAACCATTCCCTCAGAGGACGCCGCGCCGCTTGTCACTGGTGCCAAATTCGCTACACCGGTCCCTAACGTGATGGTCCAAAGTCCACTTGCACTGTCAATCAACTTAAAGACACCACCCCCCTCGTAAGCGAGCGAGGTTGGATTTCCCGACAGAGACGCTGCACCTGTTAATGGGATAGTAACAATTGCCCCACTGACTGGATTGATCGTCTGTAGGAACAAAGTGTTATTTGCCGATGTTCCGCCCCAAAGGTGATACAACAGCCCATTGTCCACATTCAATGCCAAGGCATGTCGCACAAATGCGAATGGGGCAACGGACCCCACAACGGTCTTGGATGCATTGGTCGTGTTGATTCGGAACAGACTGTTTGGAAGGCTTCCAGTATTAAACTCAGTTATTCCCAGCAGATTACCTGCGTTGTCAAAAGCCAAGGCATCAAAAGAATCCCCAAGCACGCCAATCAATGTGGCCACGCCAGTGGTAGCATCGACTGTATATAGTCCGTCAGAGTTAAGCGACGGAAGCCGAATGGCCGCATACAAGACACCCGTAGTCGGATGCTTCGCAAGTGCATGACCAAATGCTCCCATTACCGGAGGGCTCAAGGTGATTGGAATCGATGCCATAACCTGGCCAGATCCAGTGCTGATCATCTGCAGATTTGTACCGGTTGGGCTGATCGATTGTGCAGAACCACCGAGATGAATATCCGCATCTCCCACATCGCTAAGGATCTTAATATTGACGGATTCGTTTCCTTCCACTTGTGTGTCGTTAAAGACAACGACCGACAACGGAATGACGGAGCTATTGGTTGGAATGATCGCACTCCAGTTGCTTCCACCCAGGTAGGTCAAATTGTTGACTGCACCGCTCGTAAGTTGGTAGTCGGCGAACAAGTGATTCTGAACCGAGAGGTTCAGAGTGTACTTCCTGTTAGCAGGAATGCCTGTAGCACCGGTTGGACCTTGCGAAACCTTAATCAGATAAGTACCCGCAGCCAAACTGGTAGTGTCGATGAACGAATCTGATGCTTGACCGTCCGCAGCGTCACTGCCGCCATCGTTGTTTCCTAACGCACCGATCTGAACGCCTGCCAAATCAGTGATCTGAACGAAGGAATCGAAATCGGTGCCGTCAATATCAACGATGACCCGATCACCATTGTTCAAAACGGTAAAGCTATACCAATCGAACGAGACTGCATTTGTCGATGCATTCACCGTTGTATGTGGTAACTGTGTGGAATTGACGATTTTCGCGTTCGTCAACAACGACCAATTATATGCACCACCCTGCGGAGTTACCCCGAACGTATCCAGATTTACAGGCGTGGCAAATGTTGTCACGGACGGCGACTTCACTTGGTCACCCAAGTAAGGAGTCGCAGACCCTAGCAAGCTGAATGTCACCGTCGTATTGGTGTCTGCCTGTACGAGAACTCCCGTTACTGGATCGACCAATCTGATTTCGAAGGATGCATCGTCGTTTGCAATTGCTCCGTACCCGTCATCACCTTGGTTGTCTGTAGCCACCGCCTTCAAGATACCGAGGTCATTGTCCTTGATCTCGATCATTTGATGGAAATAGGCCAAGCCTTCGGCAGTATGGTTCATGTTGCCGAGCAAAGTGACCGCTCCAGCAGTCGTTAAACCGAAGAACTCGGTGCTAACTGTGGATGGAGTCGTAACACCGTCATTGTTCTCGGTCGAATCGGCAAAGAACAAGCTATTACCTGCATAGTTCCATGTCAAAGCACTTGCTTGTCCCTGTGCCGTAGCAGAGGCCATGCCCGTTGCTGTCCCGTTTGCATTTATTGCCGGGTTATAGGTACGGAACTGTTCGGCTGGATTACCTGCAATTCGGAACAACGGATTGTTCGAAGCTGGATCGCCCAAAGCGATGGCTTCACCATTCCCTGCGACGGTGGTGAGATTATTGAAGAAAGTCGCCGCACCCGTTGTCAAACTAATGGTGTAGATCTTGTCAGGGTTTGCGGACCCGTCGTTCAACGCTCCATAAAGTGTTCCGTCGTTGCCGAAGGCGATATCAACCAAACCGCTGACGCCTGTCGTGCCTCCCACAGCAGTTGCAGAGGCTGAAGTAGCACTGATAGAAGTGATCTTGATCAGTTGCTGATTTCCAGCAATCGTCACCAAGCCAAACAATTCACCGGTCAAAGGATTGACCGCCAAACCGTGTCCACCCGCCACTGTACCGACACCGGTAATGGAGATGGAGCTAACTATGGATGAACCATTCGCTGGATTGATCAGATTCAAATTACCGTTTGAATCCATTGAGTAGAGATTCGATTCCAGGGTCAGATCCGCATCGGTACCTGTAGCGGTGACACCGACCAATTGGATCCAGACCTTTTCGTTGTTTTCAATCAACGCATCGTTAAGAGCCGAAATATCGATGTCGATAAACGATTGCCCCGCAGGAATGACGGCACTTCGCAACGCACCCAATCCGAGAGCGGCATAATCCGAGGATTCACCCGCTTCACCACGGAGGATGTATTGGACGGTCACATTGTTGGCAACCGTGTTGGTGACGCTTGCTTCGTCTTGGCGTAGTTGGATTCGGAACACACCCTTGTCCAGCGGCAAGGCAGATGCCGTTTCAGCCGCCATGTTGTCTTGAGTTACAACCTGAACCTGTGGATCCGCTTTGATCGTCACGCGTACAGCCGAACCTAGAGGAAGCATACCGCCGTTGGGTCCTGCAAACTCGAATATGGCACGTTTCGAGGCCGTCCCGTCGGCATCGTTCCAGCCAACATTAGCCGGCGATGTGCCCAACAATTCAACAACGTTTTCAACCCCACCAGCATTGTCAGGTTGGCTTGCGTTGAACCAAGGCCCGCTGCCCCCAAACGCTCCGAATGTCCAGTTTTCGTTAGTGACCCATCGATGCAATCCGCCTGCACCTCCCCCAACTCTAGCTGGACCAGGTGTACCGGTGTAAACCGGCAGCGGAGATGCACTGTTGTTAATAGCTCCAATATAGCTCGAGCCACCGCCGTAAACCGAATTCAGGATGAATTGGTTTTCGGCCGAGGATGTGATGGTTGCTAAGGTCGCGTTCGCATTGGCAAGACCGTTACTATCGAATGTCGAAGCCAATGCAGCCAATCGTTGTGCATTAAAAGTACCGGTACTGGTTACTTGAACGTACCAGTGATCATTACCACCATCGACTGCATTCCATCGAACTGGCGTAGAGAAGGTTAAACCAGGAAGGTTAAAGTTAGGAGCTGGTACGCTGACCTGTGGGTCAATCGCGAAGATATTCTTGATCGCCACGTCCACAAACTCGGCGCCTTCGAGAGCACCATCATCGATTACCAAAAGGTCTACCGTTTTCGACGTCTCAAACGGTTGGAAGGTAACAAAGTAGGTCGAGATACTAAAGTCATCGCCGGAGGCGCCTGAGCCGTTACCGGTGGCGGTGCTCGAGTGGGCAATTGTCAACTCGACCGTAACCTGTGTGGAAACGGCCCCGGAAAGATTAATAGTCACCTTGCCGTTATTATTACGCTCTTGCATCATCGCGTCGTCAGCGTTGGCTGTTGTCACTGTCGCGGTAACGGTGTCATTATCGATGATGATCATCGTATCTGTTGCCATGGTCGAGAGTTGAATTCGACCAGGGTCTCCGCCTGACACTGTGGCTGATGTCAATGTAGCAATCACGGTCTCACCGCTATCAGCGACCGCAGGCACTTCATTAAATGTCACAACCGGTATGACAGTAGATGCAGATCCACTTGGAATGCTGAAGGTCGTTGGTGTGATGAGGTTGTAGTCACGGCCCAATTGGGTAACGAGACCTGGAGTGGCGGTTCCACCAATGGTGAATGCACCCGTGACTGCGGTCGAAATGTCCGCCCCAGCGAATGGAATCGTCAATGCTGCGTCTTTAAACAACGCGATCGTGAAGTTTTGCGTGTTTCCTTCGATAACATCGCCAACTTTGCTAATTTTCACGTACGCCGCTGTGTTATCGACGATCGTACCCGTAGCCGAATTGGTAGCGCTGATCTGGATGTCTGCATCGCCACCTACGTTGACGCTGCCACTGATCGGTACAATCTGAGCGCCGAAGGTCTCATTCGGCTCGATCAATCCGTCCGCAGGAGCGTTGTAGAAGACCGTTGTCGACGTAGTAAAGGCCTTGATGGTTACCAAGTATTCGCCAGCGACTGGCACTGGATCTTGGGCTAAAGTCCCAGGATTCGCGGGGTCCTGGACCAGGGTGTAGTCCGAAGCGGAAGCCGAAATATTCGTAAGCCTAATCCTAACAATCGTGTCAGTATCGCTTACTTTATTATTCAGGCCAACGACCAAGACACCGTTCTGTATTCCTTCGATGGCGGGAATGCCACCGTTCAAGGTCACGACTGCGGAATCCTCATCCGACTTGATACTAACGGTGGCAGTGTTTGCTGTGCCGGAAATCGTGATGTCGCCATCTGATGTCAACGGCGCGATCAATTGCACTTGGATGTCTTCGTCGTCCTCAATGATGTTATCGTTGTTGACGAAGACAGTCAAAAGCACCGATGAAGTCCCGGCCGGGATTGTTATCGTGCCGATGTTGGTAAGAGCGTCATACGTCACGGTACCAGCGCCACCGAGCACGAACGTATAGTCCTTGGTGGAACCAAACTCAGCAAAGTTTGCTGGGACTGGAGTCACAATCTTGAAACTGACAGTCGTTGCCGAGTCGCTAACCGTTCCGACCGACGACGAATTGAGAATTCCAACGGTATATGAAGGATTCGATTGAGGATTCTCAACACCGAATGTACCGCCACTGATTGCAACGGTGTTGGAATTGTCATTGTCCGCAATGTTCACCGTGGCTGCGGTTCCAGAGGACATGATTCCGGTGTTTCCAACCACGGGCGTGCCGAGGGTAAAGATCGCCGTCTCAGGTGTTCCAGCAGTTGGTCCTCCTTCGATATGGGCATCATCCAATACAGCAACCCGCCAAGCTGTCGACGACTGGCCCGCGAGAACCAACGCTCCCTGTTGATGGCCGGTAATCGACGCATGCAGTTGGTAAGTAACACCGTTTGGAATGGCTCCTAATGCTAAAGGGCCCGGCGACGCTTTGGTAATCACGCGCGAAACTCGTACGAAATGCAGGCCAGTTGCGGTTGCGGTGAAGCTCACAGCGGCATCTAGATTGCCTGTGCTCGGACTTCCTGTGTCGGACGCACTATCATCGTTCGTAGCAAGTACGGTTGTTCCGTTTGGAGCCAAAATCTCCAGGAAGGAATCGAACGCGCCTGTCACTGAATCAATGTCAAACGTCATTGTCTGGCCGGACGTAACCATAAATGAATAGACGTCCACAGTTGATCCGTCACCCAATCCGAAGACAGTATTGTGTGGTACTGACGTCGCGTTTCCGATATTTGGATTGGCATTCGTGTTCCAGTACCCATCGACCCGCTGTGCGGTACCTGTCGTGTTATTGCCTTCAACTTCCACAACTCCAGTTTGGTAATCCGCAAACGTACTGGTTGCGCCGAAGACCTGAGCACCCGTCGTTGCTGTTCCGCTTTGAGCCACTGGCACGTAGGTGTCGGTGCTACTTGTAATTGAGCCAGTGTAAGTCGTGTCTTTCTTGGATAATGATACGGTAACCTCACCATTGTTCGTCGCAGTTTCACTGGCCGCGTTGTCCGTCGCAACAATGTTGGCCAAGGCGAAGTCGTTGTCATCGATGGTGGCAGTAGCAGATGTTCCGCTGGCACTCAAGAAACTGAAAATCGTGGGGTTCAATGCTGCCGTCGTCGTTGCCGCACCCACGGTACCGATCACAGTTTCTTGTGGTTCCACGATCATGTCGTCAAAAGTCGTGAACTTGAACTTCACCGACGACGATCCTGCAGGAACGACCACATCAATATATGCCGCAACAGAACCCGAGGTTGGCACATACGTAATTGGCGCGCCTGCTGGAGTGAAGAATTGGTAATCATTTGGCAGCGCCAATGAATTACCTGGAGTCGCAGTTCCTGTGACGTTAACGCGTACTGTAACTGGTACGCCCGTAGTAGCAGGACTGCCGCCGCTAGTCAACCTGACTTCATATTCACCCATGTTGCCGATTGATTGGGTTCCAAAGGCGCCCATCAAAGCGAATCGATTATTTGGAGCCAACGATGATTGCGTGTCAACATTTAAAGTGACTTTGGTCGCGTTGCTTGCAAAGTGAGGGTTCAGTGTCTTCAAATCAAATCGATACCCAAAGATCGACGGATCGTCCAATACAGTGGCCGTCCCAGCCACATTAACAGCATCCATATCAGCATTACCGAGCTGATAGATGTTAGCGGGCATAACATCGTCATTCCAGTCGGTTAGATCCAAGGTCGGAGTGGTGAAGACAGTGGACGAATTGCCGTATTCGATAGTAAGGCTTAACTTAACTTTGTTTGTAGCATTGCTGATCGCGGAGCCAATGATATCGATGAACTCGTATTGGCCAGCAACATGGGGAATGACGACGCTTGACGGCGCGCCAGAAAAGACTCTAGCATTTGGACCATTGTCAGTGTCACTGTAATTCAATTGAATCGCGGGACTTACTCCTGGTACCGCCGCAAAAAATCCATCGTTTGGTAGTCCGTCATTAAGGCTCAAAGCGTTTGCGTTTGTAGAAAAAAGACTTCCCCCGGCCGTAAACGGAACTTGAGTCGGGTCCGGGACATTCGACGAAGTTGCGTTTTGGTTAAAGATAATATCGTCTATCAAAACCGATCCGATATTAAATGGAACGGTGGTTTCCGCCGCCTGCGCATCTGTAGCCGTAATCGAAACTAAGATTCCCCCTGGGCTTGCTTCGTTGTCGATAAGGTCCACTCTGTCCGAATTCATTGGTCCAATGCCAACGTCGGCATTGTTTGACGGAGCTCCAGCCGTGAGCAACACCGCTTCACCCGGATCCAGAACCAAATCGTCCGAAACGGTCATATTGATGAGCGTCGGAGTCCCATCCGCCTTCATCGTAAACGTCACCCCCGCCCCTGAAATAGGAAGTGTTTGTGAACCACCTGGCAGCCCACTGCCCAACACAGCTCCAGCGGTACCCAAGGAAATGGTGAAGTCACCACCGTTGGCTAGACTTCCGTAGGTCGCAACGCTCGCGCCTGATGGAGTCGACAACGTGAACGGCACGATTAAGTCGGCTGGTAATGGGAATGTGCCCGACGGAATCGGGATGGAGGTTGTTCCACTGAACGCAACGAGGCTTGCGGTCCACTGACCGTTGGTCTGCGATGGTGGGTTCGGCGAATCTTCGCGACCGTCGGTATCTGTCGCTTCGATCTTGACCGCCAACGAGAATACGGTCAGGCTACCGGTGGTTGTAACCGAATTACCAGCAAAGTCGGTGGCAACTACAGTAACAGTGTAGACGCCATCCGCGAGCGTCGGGGCTGTGAATGACCAAGCACCACCAGCCGCCGCTCCAATAGTTGCAAGACTAGCTGCCACAGGGGTTGGACCGGCTAGTGCGACGGTTACGCTTGCAACCCCGCTCGCCAGGACGTCCAAGGGACCGATAGGATCCGCATAGCTCCCACCGAGGGTAGGAGTGTGATCAAAGGTCGTTCCTGGCGAAGTTAGCGAAACGGTTGGCAACGAGTCATCGTAAACGATATTCACGATATGAGTTGTTTCGACGTTGCCGGCTGCGTCTGTCGCGTGAGAAGTGATTGTGTAGGTATCAGACACTCCCGCAAAGTTTGCGGCTGGAAAGTTATAGTTCCAGTTAGCAGTTCCGCTCGCGGTGTTCAACAATTCCGTGCCGCTGACTACGAAGCTCGTGCCGTTGAAGTATCGGCCATCGCTGGCACGTCGGATACTTACGTTCACTGCCGTGATTGCGGTATTTACTCCGCCAATGACAGGATCTAGAGCAGTTCCAACGATGGAATTTGGCCATGGCGTTGCGCTAGCCGGCAAACCATAGGCGAGGCCTGTCGTCAGATTTGTAATATCTGTTACGGGTTTGGTTTGGTCGATGGTGTACGTTTCGTCCGGCGAGGGAGCGGCTACGATCGCATTACCAGCTGGGTCGGTAATATTGTTGCCACCAGCAAGATCGAGATTAAATGTCCCGTCTCCCCCAACAGTAAGAGGTAGGCTATAACTAGCCCCGCTGCCTGTCACTGGTAAAAAGGCACCGCTTAACGTCCCTGTAAGTACAGGACTAAAGTCTCCAACATCAACGTTGATAACCGATTCGTTAAAGTTCAAGTTGAAGCTGAGAGAAGTTGCATTTGTCGGGTTAGGATTGGCTCTAGTAAATCCGACGGTTGGTGCAGTCGTATCTACCTTGTAGCTGGCGTTGTCAGCCACAGCCGCGTGTGTAAGCGTGGCGTTATTGCCAACTGCGTCTTGGAGCGTGCCGCCGTTAAGCGTCAAGCTGTTCGCATTGACGCTAATACCATTCACGTCCGTGTCACCTGAGACAATGGTGTAAGTAAAGGTCAATGAGGTAGTACCAGTTCCGCCGAAGTAATTGGCTTGCTGTGTAATTCCTCCAACGTTCAATGCAAGCTGCGGAGTTCCCGTCACAACGGTTGCCTCGTTCATCGTCACTGTAACAGTAACAATGTCTCCAGCATTCAAGAAATTGTTTTGTGCACCTGTCGCACTTGTGATTGCTATGCTGACAACAGATGGACCGGTAGTATCACTAACGATACTGAATGCATTGGACGCAATGTTTGGATTTCCGGCGACGTCGGTAAGCATTCCTGCTGCGATGCTGAGACCAACTGCTCCATTTGCCGTTGGAACGACGGTGCCCGGATAATCCGTCGCTCCCGGAGCCGACAAAACGACACCGCTACCGTTGGAAGATGCGACGTCACTCGCGGTGAATCCTACCAAGCCAGTCACCGGCTCACCAAATGAAACAAGGAACGGAATTGGGTTGGCATTGGTCGGTGATGATGCACCCGACGAGATCACCGGCGTCGGGCCGGCGGTGTCGATCACGACGGGAGTCAATGGAGTACTCGAGGATTGATTAGTCGCTAGGTCGGTCGCGCGAGCGAAGATGCTATGGCTACCATCGGCAAGCGTACTGGATGTCAAACTGACCGCACCAGCTGGGAATATGTCACCCGATAGTAGGACAATCGACGCGAGGACGGTCGTGCCTTCCATCAGTTCTATCTTGGTGCCGACATCATTTGCCACTAAATACCCAGGAAGAGCAATTGTAAAGGTTGGTGTGTTGTCCGAGGTGATATTATCGAGGTTCGAAACACCGGTATCCGAAGCCGCCTGCAAATCCGGTACACCTGGCGTCGGTGGCGCGACGAAGTCATACGTAATATTGACCACATCATCAGCCACTCCAATTGGCAATCCGATCAAAGCCAACCCAGTGCCAGCCGGAACTTCTCGTACGCGAATCACAGGGACGTTCGCTGCTCCAACCACACTGTAAGTCGGAGCCCCGATATTTCCCAATGAATCGGCCGTTCCGTTATTATCCGTATCGACAATCAAATCGTTGCCTCCAGTCACGTCAACAAAAAACACCGCATTAGAAACGTTGGTGACTGCAGTATCAGGCGTCGCCAACGGCGTATCATTGTCGACGAAAGTACCCGGACTATTCATGAAATTGATATCCGCCGCCATCAATTGCCGAGCTTCCAACCCTTCGACCAACAACCCTCGCATCAAAACCTTACCCGCTACCGCACCGCGGCCGGAGCCGGCTGCTGAGTGCTTGCGTGGCGAGAGTCCCAACAATCCAAGGAACGCCATCCAGAGGGAACTAAAACCGGAGACGAAGCGTCCGACTAGAGTCGGTGTTCGGAAGGCGGATTGCCACCAGGCTAGCCTTGCGTGCTGCCTGGCCATGAACGACTGAGTGCTTTGGCGAACTCGGTCGCGGAGCTTCTGCAACTTCATCTGGTTGCGCTCGGTGCGGGCCACTTGATTGGACATTTGACGACGTGCGTTTCGGAAGCTCATGGTTAATTCTCTTAAGTTGCGTAACGGTGATTTGGATCGGATTGAACGGTTGGAATTCGAA
>JANPLP010000232.1:0-4413 GCA_031426595.1 Planctomycetia bacterium
CCTCATCACCAATCGTCTCGCGATTCGCAACCTCGCAGATCGAATCGAGCATCTGGTAAAGTGATCGCGTACGTTCAGGCAACCGCGTCAACGACTTCTCATTTGGCCGCTGAACTTTTTTGTCACTGGTCGTGCCATATAGACGATTGATCTGGTGAGCTCTATTTAGCAGAAAAAAATCTTGACTCATGAAGGTATCCGGTAAGTGGAGTCAAACCGCTTCCTCAACAATCGCCCACTGGCGTTCACCCCGCAAATCTACTTGCTATTCAAACGATCTTCTAGCCACCGGTAAGCCTGCTCGCGCGTTTCATCAGGAAAATCATGCTCCGCCTCTGGATATTCGAACACGCAGTTTGCTTCCGCCCCCAATAGTGCATACAGCGGCCTCACGCTCGCTTCACATTTCTTGACTCCCGCTACCGCAAAGTTCGCATCGTTCACCGGCGCACCAACAAACAAGCCCCGCGGCGCAATTGCCGCCAACACTTCCGGAAAATCGAACGGCATCAACTTCGGATCGCACTGAAACAATTTTTCAATCCGCGGCATATAACGCGAACTGCTCCATCCCTTCAAATTGCCACCGTAGTAGTCTTCAAACGCATTAAACCCACAACTCGTCACCACGCAACGAATGCGTTGATCAAAGACCGCCGTGTAAAGCGAATTGTGACCACCCAGCGAATGGCCGATCGCTCCAATCCGATCGCGATGCACACAAGGCAACGACTCTAACAAATCCACACCGCGGACATTATTCCAAATCGCTTTCATCGTGCCACTGGCGAACTTATCTGCGTTCGCTTCAAAATCATATTTATACTCCCCGAACCCAGGATAGTCCGGCACCAAACACACAAACCCACGCTCAGCCAACTCGTGCGCATACCATCGACTCACCTTGCCTCCCAACCCTAACAACTGAGCCTTACCCAGTTCAAAGTGCGTCGGATGCAAACACAGCATCGCCGCGCTGGGCTCTTTCAATTCCTTCGGGATCAGCAGGTAAGCAGGCACGCGATCGCCGACATCGGGAACATAGGTCAACTTGATGCGATGGTACTTTTCAGTTTCATCGACACTCACGACTTGAACCGCCAAATCACATCGCAGCGACGACTGCGGCAACTCTCCCATCGCCTGCTCCATTTGCAACAGCGCATGCTGACGACGCACACCATGCTCCAGCGCTGTTCGAATCGGTTGCTTGACTCCCTCAACCATCACATTGCTAGTATCGAGATGCTCCGGATACTTCGGTAATGAGAACGTGGGATATGCTGCATTCGTATCCCGGGTGGATCTCCCGGCTCGCAGATTCTCCAACCAGTGCAACCCACTGCGTGCAGGCGCCAAAATGTCTATATCACCATCCTTATCGATGTCCACACAAATTGAATCGACGTCAATGCCGCAAGTTCCACCACGAGTGATGACGTGTCGCGACCAAGTCTTCGTCGGCCCTTCAAATCGATACCATTGCGTTTGCAGCGGATCGTTCTCGCCCGGGTCCTTCCCCTCATGCCCTTGAAAACGTTTGCCAGTCACTAGGTCATCGCGCCCATCACCATCGATATCGGCCAACATCAACGTATGATCGTTCGACCAACTCGTATCAATCGCGTGCGTAATCCATTTTCGCTGAGCGCAATGCTCGGCGACTTTCGACCACGCCGCCGTCAACTCGTCAGGCACACGGAACTGAGTCTCCGCTGCAGCGACTTGTTCTGTCCAGTAAAGCCCAATGTTGTGACCGCGTCCCCATATTAAATCGGTGTCGCCGTCACCATCGACATCGGTACAAAGAATAGGCAAGCCGCAATCGCGAGCCAACTTAAACTCAGCATGCCACTTCCATCGCTCTCGCCGCGGATCGACCGGCCCCTCTGCCCATCCGTTGGGCGTCACAATATCCATACGGCCATCACCGTTCAGATCGCCCGCGCCTACCCCGTGTCCTGCAACTTCGTCCGGCAATGCATGCCGAACAAATCGATTCTCAGTTGTGGCATCGCGGGAACTCAATTCATACCAAGCGGCGAAGGTCGCTCCGTTCGGCAAAATGTCGAGTTGCCCATCGCCATCGATGTCTACCAACCGTCCCGTCTCACTCGGTCCAGGTTCATCGATGATGATGTTTTCCCAGAGCTCGCTAAGCCGATCTTTCCCAGGATTGCGGCACCAATAGAGACTCTTGCTGCGATAGTTGACGCTGACCAGATCCAAATCCCCGTCCCGATCGACATCCATCGGCAAGTTCGAGTAATCATCGAAGCGTCCGCGAATGCTCGCAACTTCGCGAAACTTATGCTTGGCTGCAAAGCTGGGCGCCTCATACCACCAAGCTCCGCTGACAATATCCAGTTTGCCATCACCGTTCATATCGATCGCCGTCGCCGCGCTAAACTCCGACTCAGCATTCAGCAGATGGACTCTAAACTCCGGCGGTTCAGCTCCCATCGCACCGCAGCTCGCCAAGATACTCTGCGTTATAAACACAAACAGTAAAAGTGCAAAACGTCGCATGGCTGACTCTCTTAAATCGAACGAAGAAGAGGTTTCGTTGTGGCTCGCGCGCCGTGCGTGCAAAGCTATGGCTTGTGAGTATAAACGAATGCATATCCAAACAGCGGGCCGCAACAACGACTTTATAGCCACAGGGCGCGAGCGCGGAGCCACTTACGTTTGACAGCGAGAGGCGCGAGCCGTCCAGCGTCTTCCGGAAAAAATAGCTCGAAAAATATCGCGAATAGTCCCGGATAGCTCGCGTCAAACAGCAAAAGACCAGACGCAAGGTGAGTGCCGCATTGCGTTCGCCCTAGTTTTTACCAACGCCGTCGTCAACAATAATAGCTGGTGGCAGCCGCTAACCATTATCTACCTCGAAACGCGTGCCAACTTGGTTACCGGGCCCTGATGAAGTAAGTGAGCTTGGATTTGATGAAACTTCCTCTGCAGGGCTCCCTCGTGTTCGCGTGCGTATTGTTGTGGGCAATAGGCGGTTGCGTTGCAGTGTCCGTTGCACAGGACTCAGTGGCAAACAAGACTGACGTTGCGGAAGTTTACTTTGTTCGCCACTTGCTGCCGATCCTGCGCGACAAATGCCAAGCTTGCCATGGAGCCGATCTATCGAACGTCGAAGGGGGACTCGATCTCCGATCACGCGAGGGATTAATGGCAGGTGGCGATTCGGAGGTAACTGGAGCGGTGCCCGGCAAGCCGGATGAAAGCCCGATCTATTTAGCTGCCGCGCGAACGCACTCAAAGTGGTCTGCGATGCCACCCAAGGAAGCAGAACAACTCAGCCATCAGCAGCTTTCTCACTTGCGACAGTGGATTGAGCAGGGACTGGTGTGGCCGACGCCAGATCGCGTGCGGGAGATCACTGCCAAGTACGCTGACGCCTGGTCAGCCGAAGATGGTATCGTCATCGCAACTTCGGGTGGCCTGTCGGCGAACTGGAACGAACGCAAGTATCAAGTGGATGATTTATGGGCTTATCGTCCCGTGATCAAGCCGAAGCTCGCTTCGAATGAAAATCCAGTCGATGCGTTGATCGGGCAGCGCCTGCCCAGCGGACTTGCTCTAGCGCCGCTAGCTGATCGACGCACCTTGATCCGCCGCGCAGCTCACGACCTGACGGGCTTGCCCCCGAGTGAAGAACTGATGGCCAACTTCCTAAGCGACCCACGGAGCGAACTAGACGCCTTTGCATCAATCGTCGACACCCTTCTCGATTCACCGCATTACGGCGAGCGGATGGCCCAGCACTGGCTCGATGTAGTCCGCTATGCTGACTCGTCGGGCTTTGCCAACGATTACGAACGAGGGAACGCTTGGCGATATCGTGATTACGTGGTGCGTGCTTTCAATAGCGACAAACCATTCAATCAGTTTGCGCTGGAACAGATCGCTGGCGATGAGTTAGAACCCGAGGATCCAGAAGCGATTCTTGCAATGGGCTTTCTGCGAATGGGGCCGTGGGAGTTGACGGGGATGGAGGTCGCTCAGATTGCGCGACAACGATTTTTAGACGACGTTGTCAACAGTGTCGGCGAAACCTTCTTGGCTCACTCCCTGCAGTGTGCACGCTGCCACGACCACAAGTTTGATCCCATTCCAACTCGCGACTACTACTCGATCCAAGCTGTCTTTGCGACAACCCAACTAGCCGAACGCTCGGTGCCATTCTTGCCCGAAGAGAATACAGCCGGTTTCGAAGAGCGACAATATTTGGAACAAGCACGCGCCGAGCATGTGCGCGTACTCAATCAGTTGGACGCGGAGTTGCTGAATAACGCTGAGCAATGGTTTACGGACGCAGGCAAAGATCCAGCCCGGTGGCGCGAAGCGATCGTAGCAGCACAGCAGAATTTGCAATCAGTCGCACCGCTGCGTGGCCGCGAGTTC
>JANPLP010000233.1:0-1251 GCA_031426595.1 Planctomycetia bacterium
GCGAGGCTGGAAAACTTGCGAAGAGAATTCACCCTCCCTACGGGAGGGTCGGCTGCGAGGTACGAGCGGCCGGGGAGGGTAGTCAACGATTCAACAAAGGATCGCCAACCAGCATGACAAAAGAACAAATCTCCAACGCTCGCCAAAATCGAAAGCGACAAACAGTCTCCGAGGGATTGCTGTGGAGCATCTTAAGAGCCCATCAGCTATGCGATTTAAAATTCCGACGCGAACATCCCATCGGCGGTTTTATTGCTGACTTCGCTTGTGAAGCCAAAAAGTTGGTAGTCGAAATCGATGGTGGCTATCACGATCAAACAACTGACCGCGACATCGAACGCGAACAGATCTTGAGATCACTCGGTTGGGATGTCATTCGCTTCAGTGACAGCGACGTTGAACAGGACGCTGAAGCAGTCGCGCGGGCGATCGCAAAACATCTTAAGCTGGAGTATTCGTTCAGCAGACGCCAAGGCGGTGGCTCGGGCATGAAGGCTTGAAGCGCTTGAGGCGTTTGAGGCCCCTCCCCGAAGCCTCGTTCCTCGGCTTCGACCCTCCCCATGGGAGGGTTAGGGTTAGGGAGGTCTCTGAAATTTGTTTGATGCGAGGCTGGAAAACTTGCGAAGAGAATTCACCCTCCCCCGGGGAGGGTCGGCTGCGAGGAACGAGCGGCCGGGGAGGTGTGTTCCCTGCCAGTCTTACAACAAATGAACATTCTGCTCCACCGAGATCGCAAAGCCATGAGGTCTTAGCGTTTGCGGAATACCAAGAGCGAGTCTGAGGAGTCGCGAGTTAGTTTCACTGGTTCATCGATTTCGTACCAGAAATCGTAGGTCTCCACCAATTCCAATTCGGGGATCTTTGCAAGTAATGACTGAAGCTGTGCAAGTCGATAGGTGCGCAACTGTATCTCGCTCTGCACACGCGTTGGCTCCTGCTTGGGCTTGCGGATCAGCATGCTGATCCGAAGGGTTTCAATCCGTTTACGCTTATCCCACTCGGTGGCTCTCAATGTAAACGTGACCGATGTGCCACCTGTCTTTGACGTCCAACGTTCAATGCAACGCTCGTCTGCGTAGTGTGGCAACAAGTGCAAACCAAAAAAGAACAATCCACCGGGCCGCAATGCGCGAGCCACCGCATGAAAGTGGCTTTCGGCGGACTCTTCAGTCAGCAAATGCCGGAAGGTATTAAAGGTGTTTAGCACCACATCAAAGGGCTTGTCGACTTCAAAGTCGGTCATGTCCTGCT
>JANPLP010000234.1:0-4927 GCA_031426595.1 Planctomycetia bacterium
CTGGGATACTGCGACAGCGAACACGCTCGTTCCGACGGCGCGTTCATAAAGTAACCTGTGATGCCTTTCCTGCAACGTAGTTGACGATGCAACTTCTCCCAGGTAACATCCAACGCATGTATTTCTCGAAACTCAGCCCTAAAACCCTTTCCACAATTACTTGGTTTTTAACCGGGTTGTTGATCACGGGGACTTTGACTTACTCCTTGGCCGGTGTTACAGGTCAGGCGGTTTGTGCAGAGGAACGAGTGCTAGAGTGCGACGATGACCGGTTCGAAAGCACTGGTTGGGATGTCGCAATTTCAGTCCAGGGCGATCATCGACCTACCTCTCAAACTTGGCACGAAGTCCAAGTTTTCTTCTCGGCCCAAACACGCGATGTGGCATTGGCTGCGAACCTCGTTCGTGGTCCGCCTCTCAGCTAGTTATTCAAGCCTGCCTAGACGCTTCGCCGTCGGCTACTGTGTTGCGCGCCACTCAGCGCCTGCTCTCTTGTCCCGGCTAGATGCGCTCTAACTATCTCTCGCGATGACCTGCGTGGCACCTTGCGCAAATGCGATGGGTGTTCGTGCTATTTGCGCACTAGTGAAATTCAACGACTCATCAGGTAAACCCCCAATGTCTGAAATACCCAAAGTTAAAGTAGCCATCGATGAACCGGCACCAATAGGCAATGCGGCGGGATTTGTGAGTCACTTCCGCAACGACTTCGTCTCAGGATTACTAGTTTTCTTGATCGCGCTTCCGTTGTGCCTAGGCATCTCGCTCGCCTCAGGCTTCCCTGCAATTGCAGGTGTCTTCACAGCGATTGTTGGTTCGATACTCACAATCTTCGTCAGCAATTCTGAACTGACCATTAAAGGTCCGGCGGCGGGTATGATCGTGATCGTGTTCGGAGCCGTTTCGGCTTTTGGATACACCGGTGGCGTCGATGCTGCGGCGGACTTTCAAGCCTATCGATTGACGTTAGCGGTGGCTGTCGCGGCCGGTCTGATCCAAATTATCTTTGGCATTGTTCGAGCCGGCGTACTAGGTGATTTCTTTCCCACAGCAGTGGTGCACGGCATGCTGGCGGCGATTGGTGTGATCATCATGCTCAAGCAGTTGCCTGTTGCAGTTGGTCAATCAGCGAAAGGCGACCCACTTGAGATTCTCCGTGAACTTCCCGAAAAACTGTACCACGCGAACCCTGACATCGCCATCATCGGCATCGTCAGTTTGTTGATACTGTTTGGGTTCGGTTATTGGAAGTCGCATACAAAAAACAAGCTGATCAAATCCATACCAGCTCAGTTGCTAGTCTTGATTGTAGCTGTGCCGATGGGGCAATACTTTGACCTTTCCCATCAACATAGTTACTCCTTTTTTGGACATGACTATGATCTCGGTGAGCAGTTCTTGGTGTCCGTCCCCAACAACTTGTTATCCGCTATGGCGTTCCCTGATTTTAAGGCGCTCACCGACTCGCGATATTTCTTGACCTCACTTCAGTGGATCGTGATGTTCTCCTTGATCGGTTCGCTGGAATCGATGCTTAGCGCGAAAGCCATCGATATGATTGATCCCTGGCGGCGCAAGACAAACCTGAACCGCGACCTCGTCGCAGTGGGAATCGCGAATACAGCGGTCGCTTCCATCGGTGGCCTGCCTATGATTTCAGAAATTGTGCGCAGTAAAGCCAACATCGATAACGGCGCTAAGACACGCTTTGCAAACTTCTGGCATGGTGTTCTACTTCTAGCGTTTGTAGCATTTCTACCTGCGTTGATTCATCGTGTCCCACTCGCTGCTCTCGCTGCGATGCTGGTTTATACCGGCTTTCGGCTCGCTTCGCCGCTTGAGTTCATCAACGTGTACAGAACCGGACGCGAGCAACTGATCATCTTCGTTGTCACGATGGTGGGTGTCCTAGCCACGGACTTGCTGGTCGGCATTGGCATCGGCATCGCCGTGAAACTTTCGATCCACATGTTCAATGGCCTTCCTCTGTCATCGATCTTTCTCCCATACCTCGAGATTGAGGAATTAGATGAAAAAACTGTGTTGATCAATGCGCGCGGGTCTGCCGTATTCTCCAATTTCATTCCGTTCCGCCGCCAGATCGAGCAACTGGGCCTTGTAGGGCGCAACAACGTGATCGTTGACCTTTCGGCTGCCAAACTCGTCGACCACAGTGTGATGGAAAAGCTCCATGAGCTTCAGATCGATTTTGAACAGAATCAATTAACGCTGGAAGTTCGTGGGCTTGATGGGCATCGCCCGATGTCTTCACATCCAATGGCGTCTCGCAAGCAGGGGCTGACTGCACTGCGGCGCATAACCATTGTGACTGATCCGCAACTGGAATCGCAAATAGTCGATGGTGTCGTTGAACTGGGAGCGAGCGGATACACAAGCATGCCTTGTCGCGGCCTTGGTAGAACTGGCCTGACGCAATCCGCACGTCAACCGGTGGATCAAATACGAATGGAGGTCATCACAAAGTCAGCGGTTGCTGAAGAAGTGCTGAAGTTCATCTCCGACAAGATTGCTCCTTCCCACAATGTGTCGGTTTGTATCGAGACCGTAGAAGTCAATTTTCATTCTAAGTATTAATCCAATCACTGATTATGGCTTCGCCGCAATGAATGAAGTTCAGCGCCAATCAAACTCGCCCACTTTTGAACCAGAGACAGCGCGAGTCGAAGAAATGATCTTGCACGCAACTCATTTGCTGCCAGCTCAAGGTCCAATCAAGGTGTTTGTGCATCACAATACGTTACATGCATTCGAAGATCGCTCATTTTCAGAGGGTGTACTGGCTGGCTTGAAATTTTTTGGCTGCGAGCCCTATTTATCAGAACAGAGATATCGCCAGGAGATACGCCGTGGGAGAATTCGGACAGAGGACCTCGAAGCAGTATTGAATGAGGATCTCGGTGACAAAGCAGACGAACTCATCGCAACATTTGGGACCGTCCAAGCGCTACGACTAGCCATGCTTCGATTTCCCATCAGCCAGCTCCCGCACCGCGAGCTCGAGTGGATGCTAGCGGAATCTGACGCGCTTTTTGTCTTCCATGAGTCGTTACCTCGTGAAGCAGTTAAGAAGGTCATTTCAAGGACTCGCGCTGCGATCCATGAAAAACTCGAAGCCACTTCTGCGAGTGGAAGTCCAATTGAACCTGAAGACGAGTTGCGGGATTTCAATCTACGCACTCATTCGAGCTGGAAGGAATCAACTTGGGAAGCTTATACACTGCACAAGCTCTGGCGAATTTGTCGCCGACAGATTCGTCAATTGCACCCTGATGCAACCCACACTACTTCAGTGAATAAGCAGTCAAGGCACAGTGAACTGCTTGCACTGGCCACTGGCATCGACGCTGACACAATGGTTCATGAGGTACTGGTTCGCTTCAGCGCAGCTTTTCTGGACCAAGGCTTTGCTGCATGGGAGTTGCCCGATAGGGAGCAAGGTTTCTTAAATTCCTTCATGGCTCTGCATACATCTCCATTCTCTGTACATCCGACCTGGATGAATGGTTTGAAGAATCAGCTACGACGAGTGCAACTGGAAAAAATCACCGCGTTGGAATCTATTGTCGAATCGCTGCGTGAATTGGGAGTCCACAAAGATGATCACCAGTCATTTCTTGAGTCAACGCTTCTATCGCTCCCTGGTTGGGCTGGCATGATCTGGCAAATGGAAACTAATGCACCCTGGACTCCACGTCCCTGTCAGCCCGGAAGCCTGATTGATTTCTTGGCGGTGCGATTGCTACTCGACCGTCTCGCCGTTGGCTTTGTAGCAAAGAAACATTTAGGTTTGGACGACCTATCCCTTGTCCGATCGACAGCATTGCGTCGGTGCATAGTGCCCTTGAAAGACACGGACAGTCTGGCGTTTGCAGTTTTTCAGATCCTTCAAGCTTGCGGGTTTTCGCCGGATCAACTTGAGGCGCTCAGCGCACCGCAGTGGTCTCGATTGGTTTGCGAAATTGACGCTTTTGACGGACTGGAACGGCGGCGAATATTGCACCTAGCCTACGAGCGCAGGTATCGATCCGCCGCGCTGGACGCCGTTGCAATCCATTCCACTCGCCGCCGAGAATATCGAGCGGGGGCGACGCACAGAGTCGCTTCCTTTCAAGTGATCACTTGCATTGACGATCGTGAGGAGTCATTTCGGCGTCATCTTGAAGAGGTTGCACCCGCATGTGAAACGTTTGGTGCGGCAGGTTTTTTTGCTGTCGTCATGTACTATCGTGGCGCTGCCGAAGCGCACTACAGACCACTTTGTCCGATCAACATCGTTCCCAAACATTATGTAACTGAAGAGCCTGTGTTTTCTGCAGTAGACGCGAATGAGCGTCGATCCATGAGGCGGAAGTTAATTGGACACATGTCACAGAGGGTTCACGCGGGATCTCGAACTCTTCTGGGTGGGCTAGTCACGGCGATCTTTGGCTCTTTGGCAACTTTTCCGCTCGTAGCACGTATTCTAGCACCCAGAGTCACAGCTCGCATTCGCGGGTCTTTCGGAGGCTTTGTTAGCCCGCCCGCCACTGAACTTCACTTACAGCGGGAAGCAGTCGACCCCGGTCCTAACCCGGAGTCGCAAGGATACTCATTGCCCGAAATGGCTGGCATCGTACTACGAATCTTACGAGATATCGGAATGGTCGATGGATTTTCACCCATTGTGCTTTTTCTTGGACATGGTTCAAGCAGTTTGAACAATCCGCATGAATCTGCTTACAACTGTGGAGCATGTAGTGGAGGACGAGGTGGTCCTAATGCGAGGGCATTTGCGCGTATGGCAAACAACGTGCTTGTGCGTAAACTTGCCAACTGCCACAGGCTCTTCCGTACGTGTTTCGGTAACCTTACCCAGCGCGTGCGCCACCAAACTTCCCGTCGCTCCGGCCTGGATCGAGAGCGTCGC
>JANPLP010000235.1:0-3318 GCA_031426595.1 Planctomycetia bacterium
GAAGAAACCACTGCTACTCGAGTCGCCCCAGCCAGCGATCCGAATGAGCAAGTCCGTGGAAGATATGCCTTCATCAGTCTCGGATGCCCCAAGAATCTAGTGGACAGTGAACGCATGCTGGGATTACTGCGCGATGACGGCTACCAACTCGTTAACGATCCAGTCAACTCGGACTTTGTAGTCATCAATACGTGCGGTTTTATCGACAACGCTCGCAAGGAATCGATGGAAGCGATCGATGAGATGCTTGAACTGAAACGCCAAGGCAAGATTCGCGGTGTGATCGTCTCCGGCTGCTTGGCTGAGCGAGAGCGCGATCATCTGCTTGAGCAGCGTCCTGAGATCGATTCGCTCGTGGGAGTTTTTGGGCGAGACGACATCACTAAAATGGCTTCGCGGTTAATCGATGGCCTGGAAGAGCAACGGACGATTTTTCGGCCTGCTCCCATTCGTGCTCTCGCGGATACCGAGCGACTACGCATTACGCCAAAGCATTTCGCTTACTTGAAGATATCGGAAGGCTGCGACCGGCTGTGCACCTTCTGTGCAATTCCCAAAATGCGAGGGAAGCACGCCAGCAAGCCTCTCGACGATATCCTCCTGGAAGCTCGCCAGCTGGCCGATTCTGGAGCGCGTGAATTGATTATCGTCGCTCAGGACACCACTTACTATGGTCGCGACATTTACGGTGAAAGCCGACTCACCGAGCTGCTTCAGCAACTCGAGAAAGTGGATGGTATCGACTGGATCCGATTGATGTATTTCTATCCGATGTACATTGACGAACCACTCGTCGAACATATTGCCGAATCCAAGAAAATCCTACCCTACATTGATATGCCGCTTCAGCACTTCAACGCTGAGATGCTCAAACGTATGGCTCGACGAGTCGACCCACAAGCGACTCGTGAACTGGTACATCGCTTGCGCGATCGTATTGACAATTTGGTGATCCGCACCACCTTCATCACCGGGTTCCCGGGTGAGACCGATGAGCAGTTTGAAGACATGGTAAGCTTCGTGCAAGAAGCCCGCTTTGAGCGCCTCGGTGTTTTTACCTACTCACTTGAACCCGACACGCCTGCCGCGAAACTTCCCAATCACTTGCCCGATGACGTGAAAAACGCGCGACGCGATCGCTTGATGGAAGTTCAGCAAAGCTTGGCGTTCGAGTGGTGCCAGCGGCAGATTGGCGGTGCTATGGAAGTCATGATCGATAAAGTTGTCGATCCTGATCGCAACTTCTGGCTCGGCCGATCTTATGCCGATGCGCCTGATGTTGATGCTTTGGTTTATGTAACTGGACAGAAGAAGAAGCTATTAGCGCAAGGCCAGATTGTGCCAGTAGAAATCGTTGGTCATCGCGATTACGACTTGATTGCGGCCGCTGTTGGCGCGCCACGGTAACGCCGAAGTAACCAGGTAGAAGGGGCCTGAACTGCCCCACGCGCAGCCAGCGAAGCCAACTTGGGTGCCGAATCGTTTTCTTTTCTGAAAGCACGCGTAGATGGACACTCAGCCGGCAAGTTCAAAAATCTTCAATGTTCCTAACACTCTCTCGATGATTCGGTTAGTGCTTGCGTTGGCGGTTGGTGGACTGATCGAAACCCGATTTTTTTTAGCCGCATTGATTGTGTTTGTTATCGCGGCCAGCACTGATTTCCTGGATGGCTGGTGGGCTCGCAAATTCAATCAAGTCACAAAACTGGGACGTGTTTTAGACCCCTTTGTGGACAAGATCATCATTACCGCCGCGCTCATCGCACTCGTCGGAGTTCCTGGCAGTGGCGTCGCGGCTTGGATGGTAACGGTGATCATCGGTCGCGAATTTTTGGTTACAAGCATCCGGGCGATGGTGGAGGGCAAGGGTGGTGACTTCTCGGCCCGGTGGCTTGGCAAAGTCAAAATGCTTGTGCAATGCGCCGCGGTGGTGGCGTGCTTGTTGCTCTTGAAGTACCCACTGCAAAGCGACTGGCTTGAGCCGACCACCATAGCGCTACTTTGGTCTGCGACCGCCATCACGATCGCTTCCGGTGCCGATTACGTACTTCAAGCTATCAAGATTAGCCGCAGTGTTTGACCTAGTCATGAATACGCGCAGTTAACTGGATAAGCTGACCCGCGCACCGTTTATTCTCCGCCTTACGCTCAATCACCGCCCGCCACACTGCTCCTTCCCCAAATCGCCGAGATCGATCTGTATGGATCAACAATCTGTTCCCAAACTCACGCCTGAGTTTCTTGAACAACATCCGTTGGTCTCGCTAGCACTTATGGCCTTCACGCTAGTGATGTTTCTATTTTTAGTGGGGGTATTAACAAGCTGGGGCTTTTTGATCGTGCGAGCCGCGCAGGGGAAACCGATTCTTTCCCCTGAACCTTGGAAGCCAAGGGTATGGGGCTTTGTTGACATTATTGTGGCCGTCTTTTTGATCATCTTTTGGCAACGACAGAGCGCCATCGTAGGCTGCAATCTTCTCGGACTCGACCGCCAGGAAATTTCTGCTTCGCAAGTGATTCCGTTACCACTCGCAACGATACTTGGTCTTGGGAACGTGGCCGCACTTTTGACCATTTGCTTGTGGATTGTCCTTCGCCATCGCGCTTCGCTCGCGCAACTTGGTTTCGCATGTTCTCGCTGTTGGAAACACCTGAGCATGGGAGTCATCGCCGCTTTTGCGTCGATTCCGCTCGTTTATGCTTTGATGGCTGCCGTCAGCTACAGCTTCGATAACAAGTACTCGCATCCTCTGCTGGATGAAATGAAACGCGAAGGCTCGCTGACCGCTTACCTATTGGCGGTGACAAGCGCCGTGCTCATCGCTCCGCTGGTCGAAGAATTTCTGTTTCGCGTCCTCATTCAAGGTTGGCTGCAGTCAGCTCCATTCGGAACACTGAAATCGATCTTTTTAGGTGAACGTGAGCTAACAGGGGACGCATTAGTCGTAAACTCTTCGAGTCCTTCTGGCATGGATGCAACCGTTCACGCGCAACCACTCGATGCTTCCACACCTCCGCAAATCATGGTGAGTGACGCCGATGCCAGCAGTGCGATGCCCAGCAGTACGATGACCGACAACGCAAACTGGGGGACAGGCACCGATTCAGCAACAAGCCGGTTACCTGAGGCCGGCCCAGTTGCAGTTCCTCCGATCTGGCCGTCGTTTGTAACCGGCACCCTCTTCGGACTCGCTCACTATGGCTACGGCCTCAGCTTCATTCCGCTGATCATTTTGGGCGTAATCTTGGGACTCCTTTACCGTGCTACTCATTCCATTTGGCCGTCGCTAGTCGTCCACTGCATACTCAATGGTAACA